>JAIVXD010000144.1:0-6220 GCA_048636195.1 Anaerolineales bacterium | reverse complement strand
AGTTTGCATGAAAATTGGACACTCGTAGAATTTAGGAATTGAAATATGAATCTTTTCCTTATCTTAATCCCTCAATCCCTAAATTCACAATTCCTCAATTTGGCTCCATATAACCATTATGATGAGGATGGTGTCCAAAAATCGGATCTAGTTTTTAGATCAAATAACGAGGTCTGTACAAGAGGATTTATCTTGAAAAAAGAGGGCCCTTATACAAAGCATGTTTACTGGTTGACAAAGGATGAGGAGGCAGGGCTGAGAAAAAAACTTGCTGCTCATGACACAAAACTGAAGTCAGCTAAAGGGATTGTCTGTACGCCCCTGGATGTGATTAACAAGATTTCAAGCGTCGCGCCGGACGTATGGGATGATACATGCTGCAGGCAGGGAAGCTGGTACCGGACCTCGGACAAGAACGGTCTGTACTTAGTGGTCAGCTCATTCGAACTTGAAGGATTCGAAGACCAGAAGGCTGCTACCATTACTGAATCAGACTTTGTCCCACCCCGCCTCGCCAGTTTAAAAGACAAGCAGGCCCTTTTCCAGGACTCCTCGCTTAAGAGTCGTATCCCTGAAGAATGGCAACACGTCGAAGACATAGAAAAAAGAATATACTTGAGATGGGCAAGGAGGCTTGGATCTGACGTCCAGGACTATGACTTTCTTTATCTCTCTCACACGGCCAATCACGCCAATTTCATAAACCCGCGGTTTTTTGTCCGTGACAGTAATGGAATTATTCCATACTCCATTGATCAGAGTGCCCATCTTTGTTCCTGCTGTGTGGAACTCTTCCAGGTCATTGGAAGTGAATATAAAAAGAAATTGGTTGCCCCATGCCCGGGCGCCACTATTTTTTCCCGGTTGAAGCCGGACCGCTACCTGCTTGTAAAGAAAACTTGAGTTTAAGAATGGAAACCTATTTCAGAAGATATTACGATCAGATCTTTTCAGATCCCCAACAATTACTGAATTTGACTATTCGGGTCTTGGCTATATTGGTGGCTGCTGCCATTGCCTGGTGGATATTCAATGCCATAACAAAAAAAATAAGAAACAAGTACCATGACCGACCTTTTTTCAAAAATAATGACCAGCTCTTTTTTCTTATAAAACGGGCTGGCCACTATTCCATACTTGCCCTGGCAGGTATATGGTTGGTCAATCTGTTCAACGCTCCCTTTGTTGAAAGAATCTTTTTTGCCTTCCTGATTATTCTCCTGGCATCTATTGCCAATAGCATAGTTAACAGCCTTCTCCCGTATCTGGAACATAATATTGCGGCAAAGACAAAAACCGCTGTGGATAATGTGATCATAGATCTGTTTAAAAAGTTTTCAGGCATTATTATTTACACAATTGGTGGTATTCTGGCCCTTGATGCGATGGGCTTTAATATTATGCCTTTTGTCGCCGGCGCAGGTGTAGCCGGCATTGCCATTGGTTTTGCGGCCAAGGATACACTTTCGAACCTGATTGCAGGTGTTTTATTGATCATAGACCGGCCTTTTGAGGTGGGCGACCGCATTGAAGTCTGGTCGGCCCCGAAAAACGCAGCCACCTGGGGGGATGTTATTCATATAGGGCTCAGGGCCACAAAGATCCGGACCACAGACAACATTGTGATTATCATTCCCAACAACGAAATCATGAAGCGGGATATCATCAACTACACCACCGTCACAAAGGAGATCAGGGTCCGTATCTCCATTGGCGTTGCCTATGACGCTGATATTAAAAAAGCCAAAGAGCTTATTATAAAAACTGCCATGGAATTGGATTGGGTTATGCAGGAACCGGCACCCAAGGTGGTGGTCAGGAATTTTGGGGATTCGTCCGTTGATCTGCAGGCGAGAATATGGATCAGCAATCCCCGGCGAAGGATGGATACCATATCCCATGTGACTGACCGCGTGAAGGAGGTTTTCCAGGAGGAGGGTATCGAAATCCCTTACCCGAAGCGGGATATCTACATAAAGAGAGAAAAATAAATTTTGTCAGCGCCTGAGCATTAGACCGGGGCACTAAGTTATTAAAGTTCTTTTGCCAGTTCTTTCTGTATTTGATCGAACTGAATGCCAATAATATAGTTTCCACTTGACTTTTCTTGAGAGTGGGTCACTTTTCCCTGCATGGCATAGATAGTGTCTCTGACGGCAATTTCCATTTCCATCACGGAATCGCTGTTTATGGCCTCATAGACTTCCACCCCCACACCCATAGGGCTCATATTAATGGTTCTGGCCATGGAAACACCTGTTTTTTGGGCGCCGCCTTCCTTGTTGATATAAGATAAAAGATAAAGGGCTTGTAGCCTGGGATAACGCCTTCTTTCCTTTCCGCCTTTTTCTCCTTTGCTCATATATGCCCCCTTTTGGTGATTTACGTCTCGGAAAACAAGTATATATTAAAACCCCTTATGTGTCAAATATCGCAGACCCAGATTACAACATGTTGTGGCTGTTGGTGTTTTTAACCGTTCACGGGTTTGGGGTTCAAAGGTTCAAGGATTAGCCATCAGCCAACATCATGCAAGTGTTCCAGGAAGCCGCAGATAAAATCCGCCTTTCTCCATTTTCCCTCTCTTGAGACAGCCATTACCATAGATCCGGCATTTCAAAGAGAGTTCCCCCAAGGTCACCTTGAGCTGTCTTTCATTGAGCATACCGCTTTTGATCAGCTTCACAAGGGCCTTGATCCTGAAGCGGTCCATTCCCTTATGGCGGGCGGATAATTGGTCCGGGTGTCCACCCTCCTTGACAACAAGCGCCTCCTTAATCAGGTGTATAGGATAGCGGCAGGAAATCCTGAGCCACAGATCATAATCTTCACAAACAGGAAGATCTTCATCGAAAAGCCCTACTTCGTCCAGAAGGGATCGCTTCAGCATAACTGCGGAAGGGCTCACCAGACAGAGTTTCAATGAAGGCTCAAATATATCACCAGAGGGTTTCAGATGTTTTTTCATGGGGTTGACGCGACGCCCGTTTCTGATCCATAGCTCTTCGGTCTGGCATGCCACGGCTTCAGGATGTTCATCAAAAAAACAAACCTGCGCAGCCAATTTTTCAGGAAGCCAATGGTCATCGGAATCCAGAAAGGCGATCAGGGGCGCGCCTGATCCCTTGATACCCGTATTTCTTGCGGCCGAGACTCCAAGATTGGATGAATGGGCCACATAGGTTACAATATCGTCAAACTGTTCAACCTCCTTTTTAGTCCCGTCTGTTGAACCGTCATCCACCACAATGATTTCGACGTCGGTAAAGGTCTGGGAAAGGACGGACGAGATCGCCCGAACTACTTTCTGAGCCCTGTTGAACGTAGGGATGACAACACTTACGGCCGCCATTACATGGCCTGCCAGATCACGGCCAATAACCCGGCCAGGAAAAAGTTCCCTTCCACCAAGGCTTCAAAAGCAATATCAGGATAAATCCAGGATCTTTCATAGGCCACCAGGCAAAGGGCTAATGTGAATAACGGTACGAGAAAGAGGAATGAAAAGGAATTCACCAGGCCGAATATGGGAGCGCCACAGAGAATGATGGCGCTTAAAAAGATGAGCATTTTCAGGAGGAGTATTGTCTTTTTTTCACCCAGCGTAATGGGCAACGTTTCTGAGCCAACGATAAGATCTCCCTGGACCCGAATGATGTCGAAGAAGGCTGACCGAATATAACCCATAAAAAAGACGGTTAAAATACTGACTATCGCTGGGGTCCACACGATATGATTAACCTCCAGTAATGGCAGTATGGTGATAATAACTGCCCAGGCAAGGGCTTCAGATAAAGTCCTGGACCCGGGAATATCTTTGATCTTGGAATATGGTGCCTTGTGTCGAATGCTTTCGGGCACAAGATGAATACTGTAAATCATGCCCAGTACACTTAACGTGATCAGGGCCAAAAAAGTCATTAAGCCAATGCTATAGGACAGTACGAGCGCCGTTACGATGGCGGCTATCCCCATGGTGATCAACAGGTATTTATATTTTTTGAGGAATGCTGCACGTTCCGGATCACTATAGGCGCTGGCCCCTTTGTCCAGAAAGCGATTGAAGACGTGCATGGCGTAAATATAAAGAAAGGTCAAAAAGGGAAAAATGAAATCCGGCTTCCTCTCGGAGAGGATAGTAACGGCATAGGCAAAGCAGAAAGCACCGGATGCCACGGCGAGATTGCTTAGAACCAGGAACTTAAAGGCCCTCCTCGACCAGCGAAAAAGAGAGCCCTCCCTCCTGCCCTGGATCCCTTCCAACTCCCTGCCAACATCTTTGATCATCCAGTTGGGGGTGGAGGCACCAGCGGTAACCGCGATCAATTCCATTTCACGGAGTTTTTCTTTATTTAGATCTTTTTCGGTTTCAACGTGGAAAGTGGGTATACCAGCCCTTCTCGAAACCTCAACAAGCCGCTGGGTATTCCCGCTATGGTAGCCGCCCACCACCACAAGGGCGTCAACATGACCTGCCAGGGACCGCACCTCTTCCTGTCGCTCCCGGGTTGCATCACAGATGGTATCGAAAACCAGGAGATCGGGGTATCGTTCCTTGAGTGCTTTTACAACCTGGCGATAGTTTTCTTCATTCTGTGTTGTCTGGGCAACGACAAATATCTTTTCGACATGTGGTAAGGAGGAGACCCCTTCTGCGCCCTGTATAACATGGCCCTGGCCTTTGCTGTAACCCATAAGGCCAATCACCTCGGCATGGTCCTCGTCTCCCACAATCACTGCTGTATAGCCTTTTTTGGTATGGTAGCGGATAATTGCCTGGACGCGGGCAACTTTGGGGCATGTGGCATCAATGATTTTGAGCCCTGTCTCTCTGAGGGCCTGGCGTTTTTGAGGAGGAATACCGTGGGCCCTGATGACGATCCTGCCTGTTTGTAACCCGTCTAAATCATCTACAGGCTGCACCCCTTTAGAAGCGAGCAGATTAAGGACCTGGTTGTTATGTATAAGAGGGCCAAAAGTGAAAAGAGGGCCATCTCCCCTATTGGCCTCTGCCAGAACCATTTCCATGGCGCGACGGACACCCATGCAAAACCCGGCAGTTTTCGCAAATTTTACCTTCATATCTTCTCGTCTTCTAAAGTTGAAAAGTATTGATCCAGTGCCGAGATAAGCGTGTTACAATCCTTGATGCTAGTGATCAGCCCACGAAATCTGCTGCTGTGGGGAAGCCCCTTTGTATACCAGAGGAGAAGGCCTCGCATGGTTCTGGCAGCCCTGTGTTCCCCCATTGAGACGGACAGCCGTCGAAAGTGCTCCATGATGAGGGTCCTGCGTTCATTAAGTCCGGGTTGACGTATTGCACGGCCATCTTCCATATCAAGAGTCTGCTTGAAGATCCAGGGATTACCAATCGCTCCCCGGCCTATCATTACCCCATCGCATCCGGTTTGCCGTTTCATTTGGAGGGCAAGAGATGGGTCGAGTACATCCCCATTTCCGATAACAGGGATTTGCAACTGTTCCTTGACATCAGCAATAATGTTCCAGTCAGCCTTTCCTGAAAATCCCTGTTTTACAAAACGTGGGTGGATCGTGACGGCATCAGCGCCACAGTCTTCTATGAGCCGGGCTGTTTCAACTGCAACAGATTTATCTGTGGACCATCCAGCCCGTATCTTCACCGTCAATGGAACCTGACAGGACCGGCGAACAGCAGTGACAATCTCCTTTACTCTCTGAGGGGAACGGAGGAGTGCTCCTCCGGCACCAGTTTTATTAATCTTTTTTACAGGACAACCCATATTAATGTCCACAATGTTTGCCCCTGCTTTGACCACAATTTCAGCAGCTCTTGCCATTACCTCAGGCTTAGAGCCAAATATCTGGACAGAAAGGGGCCTTTCATCGGGATGGCTTTTTAAATAACTCAGGGTTGTTTTTTGACCTCGGATCAGTCCCTCAGCGCTGATCATTTCAGTAGTGACCAGGCCGGCACCCAGCTTTTTGACAATAAGACGAAATGGCAGGCTGGTTATACCTGCCATGGGGGCCAAGACAAGCCAATTTTCTAATTCTAAGGAGCCAATTTGTAACATAATATCATATTAAATGGCTGCCAGGAAAAAAACAACGTTCAAATATTTAACAAAGGGAACAAATCATTAGGCCCTTAGTTTCTTATCTGTGAAATTCTGCCTACTTTATGTAATCAGACGGAGCGAAGCGACTCCTTAACTTCCCCGCTGCAAGCGGGATAAAT
>JAIVXD010000143.1:0-6237 GCA_048636195.1 Anaerolineales bacterium | reverse complement strand
GGCGGGAAGATCCTTTTCCCGGGTGTGGCTGACTTTGATGCTATCCGTGAGCATCATCTTAAATACACCTTTCATGAAGGGACCGGTCTTGGAAAGACCAAAGGAAATATCTTCTATGAACAGGTCTGCGCCATTGCCCGATCGGCAAAGCTTGATTACATTATCAACAGCATCCTGGACCAGAAGGATCAGGTGTATGATCTGGTATCAGGAGATCCTGTGCAGGCTCATCTCGCCGGGATTGAGAAAAGCAGGGGTATAATCTGCCAGAAATTCCCAAAGAAGTCGGACCTGACCATAATCACGTCATTTCCGTATGCTGAAGGCCCCCAGATCGTAAAGCCCCTTGCACCTGCGGCCATGGTGACAAAGGAGGGCGGGTGCATTATTCTGGCCGCAGACTGTGAAGGGAATCTTCCTGATGCGTTTATCGAGAGTTTTGAAAGGTTTCACTCAAGGTATGGCGACAATCTCCTGGGAGGGGTGCTTGACCATTTCGAGAATAATCGTTTGATTATGGAAGAGGGTGCCATTGATTTTAATATGGCCCTGGCAATGACCCTGGCGATCCAGCATCGGTTCAAGATCATCCTGGTCTCAAAGGATATTACCAGGGAGGTCGGTGAAAAAATGGGCTTCATATATGCAGAAGACCTGCAAGAGGCCTTTGATCTGAGTGCGACCATCTGTCCACCAAACCCCGAAGTACATATCATCCCCTCAGGAGGCGTTATCTTGCCTGTAACTTAAGTGACAGGACAGAAATAAGAAAAAACCCTTCTTATCTTCACCCCGTCGAATTACACAAAATATGTTGACATGCAATGATAATGATGTATAATTTAGCAAAATACGTATGACAACTGGAGCATACAATGAGGACCACTATTAACATACAAGATGATCTTATGGATGCACTCCTGGCACGCACAAAGGCCAAGACCAAAACAAAGGCTATCGAATTGGCCATCAAGGATTATATTGAAAAGAAATCCATTGAAGATCTCATCTCCCTTAGCGGCAAAATTAATGTCGATTTGGACTGGCAAAAAGAAGAAGAGGTCGAACTGAATGAATACCGGGATAATAGTTGACACTTGTGTTTGGATTGAGTTCTTCCGTAAGCCCGAATCTGACCTCACAGTGCATCTCAAGGGTCAACTCAGGGAGCGCAGAGTGACTATGGTTGGAATGGTCCTGGCTGAAATCCTGCAAGGCATAAAGGTTCAGAAAGAAGCAAGGCTTGTGAAAGAAAGCTTGAACAAGCTCCCATACCTGGAGATGACCCGGGATATCTGGGAAAAGGCTGGCGAAATATCGGCGTCTCTCCGAAGAAAAGGGATCACAATCCCGCTTTCTGACCTGATCATATCCGCCCTGGCCATTTCCGTAGACTATGAGGTCTTTACCATTGACCCCCACTTTGAGCAGGTGCACGGACTGAAGCTTCACAATTTTTCTTAACCCCGACTGAATATTTGTTGCAAATACTAACACAACGTGATTTTGCGGAGCGCCACAATGCTTAGACCATATCTCAAGAACATTTCTAAAGTTGCTAACCAGGGAGATGCAAGAGAAGAGAGCTATTACTCAATTCTTAAAGAGCTACTCAATCAATATGCAGAATCCGTTGGCAAGAAAAAGGTCCACATCACCACGCTCCCAAAAAAGACCGAGGCCGGAAACCCTGATTTTAGGGTCTGGGACGGCAAGCAACATATTGTCGGTTATATCGAGGCCAAGGCCCCAACATTCGAAAACCTGGACCATATAGAACATTCCGAACAGTTAAAACGATACAGACATACCTTCCCGAACCTGATCCTGACCAACTTCTTTGAATTCCGGCTTTACCGGGATGGCGTCCTAATTGAAAAGGTCTTGATTGCCAGGCCCTTTATTGCCCACCAACTCAAAACGGTCCCGCCCGTTGAAAAAGAACCCGAATTCCTGAAACTCCTGGAAAAATTCTTCTCGTTTTCCCTGCCTAAGGTTCACAGTGCCAGGTCTTTAGCCATAGAACTTGCGAAGCGAACCCGGTTCTTGAGGGACGAAGTCGTTACCCTGGAGTTAGAGGGAGCAGAGAAACATAGAAAAGGATTTATCTTAGGCTTCTACGAGGCGTTCAGAAAATATCTCATAAGCGGGCTTTCAAAAGAGGAATTTGCCGACCTCTATTCACAGACCGTCACTTACGGACTTTTTGCCGCCCGGACCCGCTCCAGTGACGGGTTCAACAGGAAATTGGCCTACGACCATATCCCACGCACTATCGGCATATTGAGAGATGTTTTCAAGTTCGTTTCCTTAGAAGACCTGCCCCAACAAATGGAGTGGGTTGTAGACGACATTTCCGAAGTCCTGGCAGTCACTGATGTGAAGGAAATACTTCACACCTATTTCCATGAAGGCAGGGGAAAAGATCCAATCGTCCATTTCTATGAGACCTTCTTAGCCGAATACGACCCCAAAACCAGGGAAAAAAGAGGCGTGTATTATACGCCCGAACCGGTTGTCTCCTATATTGTGCGTTCGCTCCATTATATTTTAAAAGATCAGTTTAACCGTTCCGATGGGTTTGCAAGTGAATCGGTAACTGTCCTGGACCCTGCGGCCGGCACCCTCACTTTCTTGGCCGAGGCAGCAAAGGTGGCAGTGCAAGAATTCGTGGCAAATTACGGCGAAGGCGGAAAAGAGAATTTCATCAAGGAATATACCCTTCAAAATTTCTACGCCTTTGAATTGATGATGTCTCCATATGCGGTGGGCCACCTGAAAATGTCCTTTCTCTTGGAAGAATTGGGCTATTCCTTGCAAAAAGATGACAGGTTCAAACTTTATCTCACAAATACCCTGGAAATGGAGGACCTTGAACAGACTGAACTTCCCGGCATGGCCTCGCTTTCGGAAGAATCTCATCTCGCCGGCAAAGTGAAGAAAGAACAGCCTATCCTTGTAATACTGGGCAATCCCCCATATTCCGGGATGTCAGCAAACAAAAGCGAGAAAGAAGTTATATTTAAAAAGGGAGACAACTACACCACCCATTATGAAATAAAAGAGGTAAACAGTCGTTTCGATCTGATCCCTGAAACAAAAAAGGCGACAAAAGAGATAACCAGGAAGCAGAAAACCTGGATCGGGGCCTTAATAGAATATTACAAGGTCATAGATGGAAAATGGCTCAAGGAGAAAAACCCAAAATGGCTGCAGGATGATTATGTAAAGTTCATCCGATTTGCCCAGTGGAAGATTGACCAGGCAGGAGAAGGCGTTTTGGGGTTTATCACCAATCACAGTTATTTGGATAATCCCACGTTCAGAGGTATGCGCCAGTCTCTGATGAAAAGCTTCAACGAGATATATATCCTCGATCTCCACGGCAACAGCCTCAAGAAAGAGAAATGCCCTGATGGATCTAAAGACGAAAATGTCTTTGACATCCGGCAGGGAGTGGCTATCGCCCTGTTTGTAAAAAAGCAAGGAAAGAAAGGATGCAAGGTATATCATTCGGAAAGATGGGGGCTGAGAGACAAGAAATATGAATGGCTTCAAAAAAATGACATCAAGAAAACCAAATGGAAAAAATTGTCCCCTAAATCCGAATTTTATTTTTTCATTCCACGGGATGAAAGGCTCTTGGAAGCATATGAACGATTTCCGAAGATAACCGACATTTTTCCGGTAAATAGCGTTGGGATAGTCACTTCAAGGGACAGTTTCGTAATAGACCCTGATAAGGATGCCCTTAAACGACGCATTAAAATATTCCGCGATGAAAAAATGCCGGATGATATCGTCAGACAAACATTTAAAATGAAGGATAAGTCCAATTGGAAATTAAAAAATGCACGAGAACAGATAAGGAAGGATGAAAAATGGGAAGATTCAATAACGAAAATCCTGTATCGACCATTTGATATCCAATGGGTTTGCTATCACGATGCTGTAATTGAACGTTCACGCAAAGAAGTGATGAAACATATGATGCAGGAGAATCTTTCATTATGTGTTGGAAGGGCCGGACAGGTTGTTGGCATAGATAAACCCTGGAATATTGTCTTTTGTTCCCACTGCATTGAGGATTTCAATTTGTTCTATCGTGGCGGCAACGTCAACTTTCCCCTCTATCTTTATCCCAAAAAAGACAACCCTCAAAAACGGTCATCTGGTAGCACCCTAATGCTCTTTGAACCGCCGGCGGAATATGTTTCAAAGACTCCGAATCTGTCTCCTAATATAGTGAACCATTTAATAAAGAGTTTTGGAAAAAAGGCACCAACACCTGAAGAAATCTTCTTTTATGTTTATGCTATCCTGTATTCAAACATCTTCCGCACAAAATATGCCGACTTCCTCAGGTCCGACTTCCCAAGAGTTCCGTTCACGAAAAAGCCCGAACTATTTTCGAAGATGGCCACCCATGGGAAAAGACTCGTCCAATTGCACCTGCTTCAATCATCAGAACTCAATACGCCAATTGCAAAATTCCGGGGAAAAGGTGAAGGCATTGTTGAAAAGCTGAGATATGATATAAGTGAAAGACGGGTATTTTTCAACCAGAGCCAGTATTTTGAAGGAATCTCAAATGACGTGTGGGAGTATCAAATTGGCGGATATCAGGTTTGTCATAAATGGCTGAAGGACCGAAAAGGAAGAACTTTGTCAACGGACGATATCAAGCACTATTGCAGGATTACCACAGCCATCCAAAAGACTATTGAGATCCAAAGAAATATTGATAGGATTTATCCTGAGGTGGAGAAGCATACAATAGTGTTTGAGGATTTATAGAACCCCACTGGCCATCTATAAAGTTTCCTCTCACTTTCTGCATCAACGTCCCGAGATCCGGAATGGCCCCCATCTTTTGATTATAGAATTCGTTTGACAAAATAAAAGGCATTTGAGCCCGGATTTTTATTTATAGACTGGAGGAGATTATGTTGATCGTTCATGTTTTTGTTCACGTTAAAGAAGATCGAATTGAAGATTTCAAACGAGCCACTTTGGAAAATGCTCGTAACAGTATCAACGAACCGGGGATTGCTCGTTTTGATGTCGTTCAGCAGAAGGATGACCCCGCTCGTTTTATCCTTGTTGAGGTTTACAGAACGTCTGAGGATCCGGCAAAACATAAGAAAACAGAACATTATGTGAAATGGCGGGATACTGTAGAAGAGATGATGGCAGAGCCGCGCTCCAGTATCAAACTCACTAATGTATTCCCGGATGAGAAAGGGTGGGGTTAGTTATGAAGTTTGAGTTTGCAACAGCTTCACGAATTATTTTTGGGCAGGGAACTGTGAAAGAAGTTGCGCCAATGGCTTCAAAGATGGGAAACTGTGCCCTGCTTGTCACTGGCCGGAATGTTGAACGTGCCGGGCCACTATCGGGATCATTAAAAAATACTGGAATGAAAATTGTTACTTTCAGTGTTTCCGATGAACCGACTATAGAGTTAACCATTGAGGGTGTTGAGCTTGCTCGTCAAAATGCCAGCGATATTGTGATTGGTATGGGTGGGGGCAGCGTTATCGATACTGCAAAGGCCATTGCCGCCCTTTTGACAAACAGTGGTGATATCATAGATTATCTGGAGGTAATTGGACGAGGAAAACCGTTGTCTCGCCCATCCGCCCCCTGTATCGCAATACCGACGACAGCCGGAACCGGTGCTGAGGTCACTAAAAATGCAGTTCTAACTTCACAGGAACACAAGGTGAAGGTAAGTCTGCGTAGCCCTACCATGCTGCCGGATCTGGCCATTGTCGATCCTGAACTCACATATTCAATGCCTCCATCCTTAACTGCCAGCACCGGACTGGATGCCTTGACCCAGGTTCTGGAACCTTTTGTTTCGGTGAAATCCAACCCTCTTACTGATGCTATATGCATAGAAGGCCTGAAGCGAGCTGCCCGCTCGTTGCATCGGGCTTTTAAGGACGGAAGCGATACGAGAGCCCGTGAAGACATGTCCATCGCAAGTCTTTTTGGAGGCTTAACTCTTGCAAACTCGAAACTGGGAGCTGTTCACGGGATAGCAGGGCCAATGGGAGGTATGTTCCCTGTTCCCCATGGAGTAATCTGTGCCCGACTACTGCCTTTTGTAGTAGAAGTAAATGTCAGAGCTTTGCAGCGGCATAAGTCTCAACAATATTTATTACGTTATGATCAAGTTGCACAGGTGTTGACCGGGAAGTCAAATGCCAAGGCAGAAGAGGGAATTGCCTG
>JAIVXD010000142.1:0-6283 GCA_048636195.1 Anaerolineales bacterium | reverse complement strand
CAACCGCCTTCCCTGCTCGGGGATCTTTTGGAGGTGTCGGCTCTTGCCTTTATTGTGGTCTATTATCTGATCAAGTCGTTCTTTGGAAAAAGCCCTGTCAACGAAACGGTTTTTGGTCTTCCCGCCGCGACTGCCGCCCTGTTCGGCTACCCCATAGTGAAAAGGGCGGTCAAGGATATTGTTGAAAAAAAGAAATGCACTCTGCACCAGTTTATGGCATTCACTGGTATTGTGGCCATAATCATGGCCGAGGCCATGACGGCCCTGGAAATCATTTTTATCATGCGGCTGGGTACCCTCATCAAGGACTACATCACGGACAGATCAAGACGGGCCATTCGGGACATCCTCCTGGTCAATGAAAAGGAGACCTACCTCGTCGTTGACGGCGTGGAGGTGTCGGCCCCTGTCTTGGCATTGAAGGTGAAAGACATCGTGGCTGTTCATACCGGAGAACGTATCCCTGCAGACGGCGTAATTGTCTCAGGCCAGGCAGTCATAGATGATTCCCATATTACAGGACGATCTGTTCCTGAGTACAGGAGCAAAGGGGACAAGACTTTTGCCGGCACAGTCGTGCACGACGGGGCTATCCATATCAGGGTCGAAAAGACAGGCAATGAGACATACCTTGCAAGGGTGCTCGACATGGTGGAAGAATCCCTGGCCTCCAGGGCCCCGGTCATGGACCAGGGAGACGTTCTCTCCGCCCGGCTGACCAGGCTCGGCATAATCGTATCAGTTGGGACACTTATCATAACTCAAAGCATCTACCGTGTGCTGACGGTTCTTCTCGTGATGTCGTGTCCCTGCGCTACGGTCCTTGCCGCCTCCACAGCCGTGAGCGCTGCCATTGCCAATGCGGCCCGGAAAAACATCCTGATCAAGGGCGGTCTTTACCTTGAGGAGGTCGGGAGACCGGATGTGATTTGTTTTGACAAGACCGGCACAATTACCTGCTCGCAACCCGAGGTCAAAAGCCTTGTAATTCACAATAGGAAGATCTCTGAGCATGAGCTTGTAGGCGCGGCCGCCTCGGCCGAACTGCACAGCCACCACCCGCTGGCATGGGCGATCAGGGAGAGGGCAAAGGAGATGGAGATAGAGGTGGCTGGTCATGCGGAGTGCCAGGTGATTGTCGGACGGGGCGTTGCGGCCAGACTGGACGGCTACGATATCCTGGTGGGCAACGAACACCTGATGGACATGCGCGGTATCTGGATAAAACAGTACATAAAAGAGACGGAACGGCTGATTGCCGAGGGTCAGAGCGCTGTCTATGTGGCAAAGGCCGGGAAACTGATCGGAGTGATAGGCATAAAAAACAAGGTCAGGCCCGGAGCAAAGGGTGTCATACAATATCTGAAAAATGACGGGGTAAGAGAGATTCATCTGATTACAGGGGATCACGAGACAGTCGCCGACAAGATGGCAGAAGAACTCGGGGTCGACTTCTGCCACGCCGATCTTCTCCCGGAAGACAAAGCAGAAGTGATTGAGAGACTCACCCGCGAAGGAAAACTCCCGATCATGGTCGGCGATGGTGTGAATGACGCGCTGGCAATGTCAAAGGCACACATAGGGATCGCCATGGGCGCGGGCGGATCTGATGTGGCTATTGAAGCGGCTGATATCGCGCTGGCCACGAGTGAATTATGGAAGATACCGTATGTCAGGACGCTGAGCAAAGAGACAGTCAATATCATCGAGCAAAACTACAAAATAGCCACATATTCCAATATCGCGGGTGTCTGCCTTGGAGCCGCGGGATTGATGACCCCCCTTTTTGCCGGTTTTTTGCATATCTTCCATTCCCTCGGAGTCTGGCTCAATTCCAGCCGCCTGCTCGGCTTTGACATGGCAGAACAACCGCAGTGTTCGATGCCGGTTTGTGCTGTAAGCGGAAAATTTGAATCAGAGCCGTGCACCGTGTGCGCTACAAAGGGTTCACGGTTCAAGGTTAAAAGCCAACCAACCCTGAACCCTGAACCCCTGAACCCTCAACCCTCAACCCTGGAACCGTGAACTATGAACCCTGAACCTAACAACCCGAGTAGTTACGAATATCTTGAGGTAAAAAGACTTTTGAAAAGGGCTGAGGTGGTTAGCCACAATCACGGCAGGATGGTTCTTAAGCTTGATATTACTACCGTGAAGAAAGGGTCCATCAATCCGGAGCAGATGGCAAGGCATTTCAGGGAGATTGAGGGGGTCGAAGAATTCCGTTTTGATCCGGAAAAAAACAGGCTCGATATAGACTATGACACGCAAAAGATAGAACCTGATTTGCTTGAAAGTCTTATTGAGTCAGGCAAAAAAGAGGCAGAAAGGGAGGCTGAGGCGACCACGGATGACTATGAAATTAAGGAAATCCCATCGTCTCCTGAGGAAATCGAGGCGATCCGTTACGAAAATCCCGCCCTGGCAGAGAAAATAGAGCTGGTTCATCAGCTCCGGTTCATTCTGACAGTGTATGGGATAAGAGAGTCCGGAATCAATGTGGCCCCCTTAAAGGGGATTTTAAAAAAATTAGGCCTGGAGGAGCACGGAGATATATTAAGTCGCCAGGGAATCGCGTCCCTGGGGCAGGGACTTATGAATAAGTTTCTCGCCAGGGCCTTTGAATGATAAAAAGTGGGCTAACTAGTGCCTGAACGAAAAGAGGAACAAAAGCAATGAAATCCGTGGAAACTGCCAGGGAAAACCGGTTCGAGATTGCCCATGAAGTTTCGGGAAGGATTCGAATTATCAGCTCCTTTCTCAATGATCCCTATCTGGACACTCGTTATCTTGAAGCCTATCTTGAGGGACTGACAGGGGTGGAAACTGTGCGTTTAAACAAGATGGCGGGATGTATCGTGGTTACGCACGACGACGATCCGGATACCCGGACAAGTATCCTTGGGATTCTGGAAAATCCGCCCCGGGAATTCTTTTGCACCAAATACGACCTGTCTAATCCACCGGATCTTACGAATACCTTCAAGGTCGGCGCAGTCCTTTTCGCTACATTTTTTCTCCCCTGGCGGCTGAAGGCGATCCTGTCCTGGATTACAGCCGCTCCGATCATATCGAAAGGGATCAAGAGCCTCTTTGCCGGAAAGATCACAGTTGACATTCTTGATGCCAGCGCGGTTGCCTTTACCCTGCTGAGAAGAGACTATTTTGCAGGCAACGCCATCGTTTTGCTGCTGACCTTTGGCGAGTATCTCGAAGGGCTTACCGAGTACAGGTCCAACAGGCTTCTCCTGAGTCTTTACAAGCACGAAGCGGATGTGGTCTGGATCGAGGTGGAGGGAGTTGAGACAGAAATCCCGGTCAGGGATGTGCGTATTGGCGATATAGTTATCTGCGGGTACGGTGAACTCATTCCTGTGGACGGTGTTGTGGCGGAAGGGGCTGCTGCCGTCAACCAGGCATCCATTACAGGGGAGCCCTTGCCGGTGGACACCACTGTCGGTGACGAGGTCTTTTCAGGAACATTTATTGAAGAGGGTCGTATCAAAATCAAGGCCAGCCGGGTCGGCGCTGAAGCCACAACTGCCAGGATCAGTCAGTATATAGAAAAATCGCTGAACAACAAGTCGATCATTCAAACCGAGTCCTCGGCCCTTGCGGATCGTCTTGTTCCCCTCACCTTTGGGATGGGTATCGCCATTTTAGCAGTCACAGGCGACTTCCGCAGGGCATCAGCCGTACTGACCGTGGATTACTCCTGCGCATTGAAACTCGTGAGCCCAGTGGCCGTAAAAACCGGTATGAACTCAGCGGCCAAAGGGGGTGTCATCATCAAGGGTGCGCCTGCGCTTGAGGCCGTTGCCAGGGCGGATACATTTATTTTCGACAAGACCGGAACCCTGACAAAAGGATCTCCGGAGGTCACGGATGTAATCTCATTCAATGGCAGCACAGCAAAAGAGGTTCTCAGCCTGGCAGCCGCAGCAGAAGCCCATTATCGCCATCCTGCGGCTGCAGCAATACTCGAAGAAGCGGCCCGTCGCAAGATAACGGTTTCCCAGGCGGCCGAATGCGATTTTATTGTTGCACATGGGGTCTCGGCATTTGTCAATTCGTTTAATGTGCTGGTGGGCAATTTTCATTTTATCGCGGAAGACGAAGGGATTGATTGCTCCGTGAGCGAGGCCGGCGCCGGGAAACTGCGATCCCAGGGAAAGAGCCTGCTTTATGTGGTCAGAGAGGAGAAGCTCATCGGTCTGATAGCGGTTCGCGATATTGTTCGGCCCGAGGCTGCCGCAGCGCTAAATAGGCTCAAAGCGGCAGGAGTGAAACGGCTCGTTGTGCTGACCGGCGATCAGAAAGAAAGTGCCGAGGCCCTGGCCATGGAGCTGGGTCTTGATGAAATCCACTGGAAGCTTCTGCCCGAAGACAAGGGCGATATCATTGAGCAGTTGCAGGATCAGGGTCATGTTGTGGCCTTTGTTGGGGACGGAGTCAACGATGCGCCGGCCCTTGTCAAGGCAGACGTTGGAATTTCCATGCCAGGCAGCGCTGATCTTGCCAAAGAATCGGCACATGTGGTATTACTTAACGAAGACCTGACGTCTCTTGCCTTTTCCCGTGAGGTTTCTCAGAAGGTCATGTCTGTTATAAGAAAGAACTTTTACATAAACCTGAGCATCAACTCCTTTGCTTTACTGCTTGCGGTATTTGGATTTGTGTCACCGCTTACGGCAGCGCTCATACATAACTGCAGCACGATCGGGCTTCTTGGCTACGCTCTTAAAGCCACATCCATCAAGCCCGGGATAGATGAGTAAAAAGTGCCTAAAGTGAGCTAAAGTGCCTAAAATGCCTAAAGTTGTGGTACGCCTTCGGCGTGCTATAGATTTTAAGGGCTTGGTTATAAGTTTAGATAGAAACAAAGTGAGCAAAGTTGTATGGTGAAAAAAATTAAAATTGGCAGCGCCAAAGGCGTATTCCTTAACTTTAGGCACTTTAATATACTTTAGCTCACTTTAGGCACTTCAAAAGTCCGCACCGAAGGTGCGCTAATTCATGGTGTTTAGTGGCGGAATTGAAAACAATTATTGGAACGGGGGATCGAAAAAATGATGACCCTTGAAGAAGCTCACGCAGGTGACATCCTGCGCCTGGTCCGAATCAGTGACAGCAAACTCGAAGAAAACCTGAACAGAATCGGGTTGTCGTCAGGATCAACGTTTGTCAAGTTTCCGAAAGAAGAAACAGGGTATCAGTCAGTCCGCGTGCAGGGCGAGAAAACAAACGTTGTCCTCGGCGGGGGGATGAGCGCCAAGATTATCGTAACAAGGGCCGATGGCAGCAAGACACCTCTTTCTGAGATGAACTCAAAGGAGGAAGGCAGGATTGAAGCGTTATCAGGGGGGCCCAAACTGCATGAGACACTGGAGACACTCGGGCTGAAGATCGGAGATCGCATAAAGTTCTTGCGCAAGCTGCCTCCAATGGAATACGTGGCGGTTTTAGACAAAAAAAGGCACCTCCATCTACAGGAAGGGATAGCTTCGAAAATCTGGGGCGTGACTGAAAACAGGGAAACTCAATTTACATCGGCCAGGGTCCTGAAGGAATTTAAAGTAAGTAAACTGCTCGGAGGAACTCGTGCCCAGAGGTATCTGACGAATTTAGGAATCAAACAAGGGACATCCCTGATCCTGATAGGAATAGAGGAGGGCAAACGAATTGGGTATGGTCCAAAAGGCCATCTCGCCATAGAGACCAAGGACGGATTTCATATCTATCTTGGCCCTGTTGAAGCCGATTCCATATATGTGGATGTGGTGTAATGAGTGACCGACTACTTCACCACCCTCAAGGTTATTTGGGATTAAATTGAAAAAAAGGTTGACAAATATCTCCTTTTTAATTAGAAGAATCTAACTTATATTATAGCATCTAATTATTAATATGGGAACCATGACAGAACAATCATTAAGCCCCACAATAGATGAAAGCCGGTAAAAAGACCGACTTCAACGGGGGACTTTAAAGGAGTCCTTAAGTTAATGACATTGAGCCGTCAATAGTAAAACAATAATACCTAAGTTGAGCGATTTTTTGCGAAGAAATGTGCCAGGATCTTGATGCGCAAAAGATTGGTGCAGGTCGAGTAAAAAATAGCTCAATTTAGGTAATAATAAGGAGTAATAGTTATGTCTAAACAAAACTTTATTGTAATTGGGATTACGTTATTTTTAGCATTGTTCATTATTAATTCTAATGCTTTTGCAATAAGCCAGGAAACCGAACAACTGCTGAAGCTGCTGGAAAAGAAAAATATAAT
>JAIVXD010000141.1:0-6314 GCA_048636195.1 Anaerolineales bacterium | reverse complement strand
GGTTTACCTCTTTATATTTATATATCTGTCCTCGGGGCGAGTTTTGCCATCTCATTGATCTTGACCCCCCTCGTTAGGAAGTTTGCTATTACATATGGCAAGGTGGCTGTGCCAAAGGACAATAGATGGCACAAAAAAGCCACCGCTCTTCTGGGGGGCATTAGTATTTTTTTCGCCACATTGACCGTGTGGGTACTGGCAGCCAAGTTCACGGATTGGGATACCTATGGGCGTCCTTTTCTACCTATGATGCTGTGCGCTTCAGCCATTTTTGCGCTGGGTCTGGCAGATGACATTTTTAATATGGACCCGCAGCACAAACTGGCAGGACAAATTGTAATTACATCCATCTTGATGTTTTTCGGTTTTCGTCTCGGATGGGTTGATTCCAAGACAGTCAATCTGTTTTTATCCATTCTCTGGGTGGTGGGGATCACTAATGCCTTTAACCTCCTGGATAACATGGATGGCCTTTCCGCCGGTATAGCCTTTATTTGCGGGGCATTTCTATTTTGGTGGTATTTCATGGAGCCCCAATCCCTTGTATCGGGAGGCCCCATATTGTTGATAAGCGCGGCATACCTGGGCGCTATCCTGGGATTTTTGATCTATAACTTCAACCCGGCCTCCATTTTTATGGGTGACGCAGGAAGCCTGTTTATTGGTTTTGTGCTGGCCTGCCTCACAATGACAGGAACTTCCCGGCAGATGGGGGGTGGAGGCTTTGTGCATGTGCTCTCAGTAATTGCCATTCCCATCCTGATTTTGTTCATCCCCATATTGGATACGGGATTTGTGAGCTTTATGCGAAAGCTATTCCGCCGCCCAATCTCCCAGGGTGGAAGAGATCATTCTTCCCACCGTATGGTGGCCATAGGGTTTTCAGAGAAAAAGGCGGTTTTGGTCCTGTATGCCTTTGCCGTGGCCTCCGGCCTGGTTGCCCTCGCTATTCGATATTTCAGCATATGGAGCAGCCTGATCGTGACTGTCTTTTATCTCCTGTTTGTACTCTTTTTCTGGATCTATCTCGCGAAGGTGAAGGTCTATCCGGAAGAATCCATCATCTCAAACAATGGTTTGGGGGTTTTTACTCCTGTCATCGTGGAGATTACTTACAGGAGAAGACTCTTTGAAGTCCTCTTGGATTTGATTTTGATTACAGTGGCCTATTACACGGCCTACTTTTTACGCTTTGAGGGATCCATTGGGAAAGACTTGCATATGTTTCTGAACTCCCTGCCCATCGTAATCGCCTGTCAAATCCTGTCTTTCTACGTTATGGGTGTCTACCGGGGTGTATGGGAAAGCACGGGACTCCGGGATCTCATTGGCTATATCAAGGCAGTTACAGTGGGTACAGTTCTGCCCATTCTAATCCTTCTCACCATTTATCGCTTCCAGAGCTTCTCCCGGGCAGTTTTCGCCATCTACTGGGTTCTCATGCTGGTCCTGATCTCGCTTTCCAGGCTCTCTTTCCGCTTGCTGGACGAAGGGATACGCAAAGGAAACAAAAAAGGCAAAGCTACTCTCATCTATGGTGCAGGGGTTGGTGGGCAGATGACCATGAAGGAGATTGAGGCCAACCGTGATCTCGGACTGGTTCTTGTGGGCTTTGTTGATGACAATCCCAGGATACATGGCAGGAAGATCAAAGGGTATCCTGTCCTTGGAGATCAGAAAGACCTTAAGGAAATTATCAAAAAACACAAGGTCAAAGAGGTTATTGTTTCCTTTAAGGAGAACGGTTTGGAAAAGAAAAAGGAAATTAGGAGCCTTTGCGCTAATATGGGTGCAGAAGTGGAGGTCAAGCAGATGCAGTTGATTCTCAGTTAGTCTTTTTTGCCATTCGCCAATAAATATTGAAAAAGGGGTTGCTAAGCAACCCCTTTTTTTATTCAAAAAAATCGCCTTTAATTGTTTCCTCTATTTTTCCATTTGACGAAAGCTCCTTGAGATAGGTAAAATTGTCAAAATTTTGTGTTTGGAGGAATCCATCATGGAAAAACAAGCACTAATAGAGCGCTTGAAAGAAATCGTAGGTCCTGAGTATGTCCTGTCTTCGGACATGGACCTTGCACTCTACAGTTATGACGCCTCCCTGGAAAAAGCAATGCCTGATGTAGTCGTATTGCCCGCAACAACTGAGGAAGTGTCAAAAATTATGGCCCTGGCCTATAAGGAAAAGATCCCCATACTCGGCCGGGGATCTGGCACCAACCTGACAGGCGGCACAATTCCCGTTAAAGGGGGCATTATCGTTCATTTCTCCCGTATGAATCGAATCCTGGATATTGACATTGCCAACCGGACGGCCACAGTGGAACCTGGGGTCATAACCCTGGATCTGCAAACTGAGGTGCTGAAAAAAGGATTCGTCTACCAGCCTGACCCGGCAAGCCAGAAGGTTTCTACATTTGGAGGCAATATTGCTGAAAATTCAGGGGGCCCCCACTGTCTCAAATATGGGGTTACGTCGAACCATGTGCTTGGGCTGGAGGTGGTGCTCAATGATGGCACTGTGGTGTGGACCGGCGGAGAGTCCCGTGACAATCCTGGGTATGATCTTATAGGTATTCTTGTGGGCAGTGAAGGCACGCTGGGGCTGGTGACTAAAATAGTGCTGAAACTGGAACGGGCACCCGAGGCTGTCAAGACTATGCTGGCAGTCTACGACACCATTGAAGACGGGGCCAACACGGTTTCGGCCATTATTGCCGAAGGCATAGTCCCTGCTACCCTTGAGATGATGGACAATGCGGTTATGCGCGCGGTAGAAGAAACCATTAAGGCGGGGTATCCGTTAGACGCCGCGGCCGTGCTGATTATCGAACTCGATGGCATGCCCGAGGGCATGGATGAGAAGATCCAACAGGTTATGGAAATCTGCAGGCGAAACAATGTCCGGGAAGTGAAGCTGGCAAAGGACGAGGCAGAAAGGAACTTGCTCTGGGCAGGCCGTAAAGGAGCTTTTGGCGCTGTAGGACAGGTAAGGCCCAGTTATATGTGTTGTGACGGCACAGTGCCCCGTACCAAGCTGCCGGAGGTTCTGGCCAAGGTCATTGAAGTGGGCAAAAAGTATGACCTTCCCATTGGAAATGTGTTTCATGCAGGTGATGGAAACCTCCATCCTCTTATTATGTTTGACGAAAGGGACCCTGAAGAAAAGGAGCGGGTTCTCAAAGCATCCACAGAGATTTTGAAAATTTGCGCTGACGCAGGGGGCACAATCAGCGGCGAACATGGGGTCGGGCTTGAAAAGCTGAAGGAAATATCTTTCATTTTTTGCGAAACCGATCTGGAATTTGAGCGCAGTATAAAAAAGGCGTTTGACCCCGATGATATCATCAACCCCGGCAAGATGATCCCCGAACCCGCGTGTGTGCAGTAAAAAAGTGCCTAAAGTGAGCTAAAGTGCCTAAAATGCCTAAAGTTGTGGTACACAGTTCACGGGTTCAAAGGTTCAGGGTTCAGCGCCGCCTCTGACCGCCGAAGCGGCCAGTTTGATCGAAAAAGAGACTCCAGCGTTGCGGAGTCACATACGAGCGGGTAGATATCATCGGACGCTGGGATTTTTAATTTCATCCAATGGGCATTCATGAATTTTAAACGCTTGGCTAAACTGTAACCATCTAAGGAGTTTTCACGTGGCAGACTTTAAAGAGATAATTGAACGACTCACGGACATTGTGGGCCAGGAGTTTATCAAAACCAGGCCTGAGGTGATCAGAGACTATGCTGTAGATGAAATGATCCCTAAGGCGGTGATATTTCCAAGAAACACCCAGGAAGTTTCGGAAGTAGTTAAATTTGCGAATCGAGAGGACCTGGCCATTGTCCCCTGGGGCAGCGGTTCCAAGATGTCCATGGGAAACCCTCCTGAACGGTTGGACCTGGTGATTTGCACCTCCCGAATGAACCACATGCTCGACGTTGATACATCTAACCTCACCATTACGGTGGAGGCAGGGGTCAAGTTCAGAGACATACAGGCAAGGCTGGCAACCGAAGAAGACCGGTGTTACCTGCCCCTGGAAGATCTTGCCACCGAGGCGGAAGAGGTAATCTGTTCGGACAGGTCACATAGCGGATGCTTCCTGCCCATTGACCCTTCTTGCAGCAACACCGCCACTATTGGGGGTGTTGTGGCTACAAATTCCGCCGGGCCACGGCGGCTCCTCTACAACCTGCCCCGTGATATGATCCTGGGTGTGAGGGTTGTGGCTCCCAACGGAGAAATTGCGGGGGCCGGGGGCAAGACAGTAAAGAACGTTTCAGGATATGATATATCAAAGCTCATGGTTGGCTCAATGGGGAGTCTTGGCATTCTGTGCGAAATGACATTCAAACTCCTTCCCCTGCCTGAAAAAATGGAAACGCTCCTTCTTTCCTTTGATTCTTTTTCAGATGCCTCCGATCTTGCCAACCGCATTTTTGAAACCAGCCTGCTTCCGGCTGCTGTTGAAGTCATGAACAGCACTTCATTTGCCAATTTAAGGATGGATGACATACCCGAATTCGACCCTGACAAATACGTGGTGGCAGTCGCCTTCGAGGCCTTCAAGGAGGCTGTAGAGCGCATGGTAACCGATATAAAGGATATGGCCATGACTTTCGGGGTCAAAAACCATGCAAACATCAAAGATCACGCACATCTTCGGTTTTGGCTCGCGGTGAGTGATCTGGATCCCACTCTGACAGGAAAATTCCCCGGGCTTATCAAGGCCAAACTCAATTATCGTATTTCGGAATGGAAGGACATTTTTGAATTTGCCCATAAGACTTTGTCTCAGAACGGTATTGAACACGCCATCCTGGCCCATGCGGGAAGCGGCATATGCCTGATCAACCTGCTTATGGATCCGGGTAGCGATGGCTTAGTGGATAAGGCCGTCGAGGCCATGGGGCAATTGCTGGAGCGCAGCCGTGAAGCAGGGGGCAACATGATAATTCAGAGAGCTCCAACCAGAGTGAAAACCCGGCTGAAGGTCTGGGGCGATTCAGGTTCTGATTTTGTTGTCATGAAGCGGATCAAGGGGCAACTGGATCCGTCTGGCGTTATGTGTCCAGGACGCTTTGTGGGCGGACTTTAGTCGTCTATATAAGTCACGATATTAATTCAACGACCCCATGCTGAAGCAGGTGGATTGAATTACGCCTGAAAGGCGAAGACTTTAAACCTGTCAAATTGAAGAACAAAAGACCACGAACACAGAGGTAAACTCCCATGAATATTGTCCAGTTGAAAAAATTGTCCTACGACGAGGTGGCCAGGTGTAATAAATGCGGGTTTTGTCTGCCGAGCTGCCCTACCTATGTGGTTAAAAAGTCAGAAGCTTATTCCCCAAGAGGTCGAAACGCCATTACCCGGTTTGCCATTGAGAACAAGCTGGATCTGAGTGAAGACACGGAGAGATCCATTTTCACCTGTCTTGGATGCGGGGCGTGTACGGCAGTCTGTCTGTCCAGCGTACAGACAAAGGACCTCATCTTTCAAAACCGTGAGTGCCAGGTGGACGAAGGATTTTATCCGAAGGTGGCAGAGCGGCTGGTAAAAACCCTGGAAGAGAGCCGTAATATATCAGATGATGATCAAGAGGACCGTGCTGAATGGCAGGAACTGATCAAAGACCTGCCTGAGGATGCCTTTGAAAAGGAACATGCTGACATCCTCTTTTTCGTCGGCTGTGTGGCCTCATTTTTTCCCATGGTACAGAAAATTCCCGCGAACATGGCAAAGATCCTCCAAAGGGCTGGGGTGGACTTCACCATTCTGGGCGGTGATGAATGGTGTTGTGGTTTTCCCCTGGTAGGGGCAGGAATGCCTGAAAAGCTGGAGGAATTGAAGGAACATAACCTGAAGAAGGTAGCGGATGTGGGAGCCGGGACGGTTGTTTTTACCTGCCCATCTTGCTTCCACACATGGAAACATATGTATAACACGGATGTGAAATTGATGCACTCCAGCCAGTTGATAGCGGAATTAATCAAAGACGGTCGCATTAAACTCAAGAAGGATATCAATGTCGTTGCCACATATCACGATCCCTGTGATTTGGGTCGCAATACAGGGATATATGAAGAACCGCGAGAAGTTATTCAGGCAATTCCGGGCCTCAAATTCGTGGAGCTTCCCATGAACCGGAAATTTTCCGTTTGCTGCGGGGGCGGCGGTAACGTTGAGATGACCGATCCGGAGCTTTCTGCCCAGGTTGCCCAGATGAAACTTGATTCCATAAAAGATGTGGGGGCTGAAATGGTCATAACCGCATGCCAGCAGTGCGTGCGCACTATGGCGACCAGGGCCCGCAGACAGA
>JAIVXD010000140.1:0-6321 GCA_048636195.1 Anaerolineales bacterium | reverse complement strand
AACTGGCCGCTTCGGCGGTCAGAGGCAGCGCTGAACCTTGTGCCTGTGAGTGCTTACTATAGTTTTTTGCAACATCTCAATAAGTCTGGGCATTCCGAACCTTCCCCCTTTTGCAAAGGGGGATTGAGGCCTGCCCTGGCGCGACTTGGTGGCCATATGTCGTAATCTGACGAAGCAGTTATGCTCGATCAGCCTCTCTCACAACGTATCAAGGCCAGGTCTGGGCCAGGGGGGATTTTTCTAATACAGGCTGGACTTATTGAGAACTTACCTTTTTACTTAGAATCAGAAGTCCACGTCCTCCCCCGAATAGCGGGATCTTCGATGGGCCTGGATTCAGGAATTGACACCCTACTGCCTCTTCTCTATACTCTCGGGAAAAAAAGGAAGGTGTATGGAGAAGCTGATATGGCTGAACGGGTTTGTCCTTTTTGGGTGGGATATTTACTGCTAAATCCCTTGCGGAAACTGCTGGAAAATCCGGATAAGATATTGGGTCAATTTGTTCGTGAGGGGATGATCGTTCTGGAGCCCGGCTGCGGCATGGGCTATTTCACCCTGCCTTTGGCCCGAATGGTGGGACCACGGGGCAGGGTGATAGCAGTGGAAGTCCAGGCTAAGATGCTCTCAGCCCTTGACCGCAGGGCCCGAAAGGCCAATCTTCTGGACAGAATCGAGCTCCGTCAGGTTGGAGCTGAGGGGCTGGGTGTGGAGGATCTTTTTGGGCAAGTAGACTTTGCCGTTGCCATTCACGTGGTCCATGAGGTTCCCGAGCAGGCTTTTTTCTTCGAAGAAGTCTGTAAGGCCCTCAAACCCGGGGGCAAACTTCTCGTTATTGAACCCAAGGGCCATGTTTCCGAACCCAAGTTTGAACAAACCCTGACGACTGCGGAAAATGCTGGTTTCAGACAAGAGCCCCTGCCTGGGAAGGTTGGTGGCCGTTCAGGTTTGCTGGTTAAACCATGAACCTGTGAACTCTTACGACTTTACCTCGCCTTTGAACAGACTAAGAGCGATAAATTCCAAATCCAGACTTCGTTAAGTGGTTGAATAGTTAAGTGGTTAAATTCACGGACATATTTGTTTTTAGTCCCGCCGTGGCGGGAGATATTTGCTGTTTAGATATTCGTAACTTATTGAAAATAATACAATAAATTCACAACTCAACCACTTAACCAGTCAACTATTTGACTATATCTAAAATCTGATCTTACAAGAGGTTTTTTATGAAAACATATCTTGACTGTTTCCCCTGCTTTATGGAACAGGCACTCCGTGCGGGTCGAATCGCAACAAATGATGAAAAGAAGATAAAGAGACTTTTAGATGAAGTGGGAAGAATGCTGAGCAGCATCCCCCTTGAAAGCACCCCACCGGAAAGTGGAAAGGTTATTTATCAGAAAGTGAGTGAAATTACCGGAATCCCGGATCCCTACAAAGAGATAAAAAGGGAAAGCACTGAAAAGGCATTGACCTTGTATCCATCTTTGAAGGATGAGGTTAAAAAGGGGAAAGATACGCTCCTTACAGCGATAAGAATTGCCATTGCCGGGAATGTGATTGACTTTGGGGCGAATAGTAACTTCAATATAGAACAAGAGATCTATGAGATACTAAGGAAGGACTTTGCAATATGCGATTATGAGAAATTCAAAGCCCAATTGAATGAAAGCAATGAAATTTTGTATATTGGTGATAATGCGGGGGAATGCGTTTTTGACAGAGTTTTGATAGAGGAGATGAAAAAGCCTGTGACTTATGTTGTCAGGGATGTCCCTATCATAAATGATGCAATATACGAAGATGCCATTCAGGCCGGGATTGATAAGGTAGCGACAATAATATCATCCGGAACGGATGCGCCGGGAACGATTCTCGGAACGTGCAATGCTGAGTTTAAAAAAATATATGACAATGCAAAATTCATAATAAGTAAAGGGCAGGGGAATTATGAGGCCCTTTCTAATGAGAGAAGGCCCATCTTTTTTCTTCTGAAAGTGAAATGCCATGTAATAGCAAATGACATAGGCGTTGATAAGGGTGATATTATATTGAAGAGGTCTGAATTCAGGGATTATCGAGTATGAAAATTACAATTCTTTATGACAATGTGGTGTATAAGAAAGGCCTTCAGGCTGACTGGGGATTTTCTTGTCTGGTGGAAATAGAGAATACGCCGACAATTCTTTTTGATACAGGCGCAAATGGTTCCATACTGCTTTATAACATGGCAAAACTCGGCATTGATCCTGCCTTTATTGGGGAAGTATTTATTTCCCACGCACACTTTGATCATGTAGGTGGCCTCTCGGCTTTTCTTAATGTAAAAAGCGATGTCAACATTTATCTTCCCAGCTCATTGCGTGGGGTTCGTGGTGGAAAGAATGTGATTTCTGTGAGTGCACCTCTGAAAATTCATGAAAATGTTTTTTCCACTGGTGAGCTCGATCATATAGAACAAATAATGGCCGTCAAAACAGACAAAGGTGTAGTTTTAATTGCGGGATGCTCACATCCAAAGATGACACATATCCTGGAAGCAGCTTCACAGTTTGGGGAGATCTACGGGATTGTTGGCGGCTTACACGGATTTAGTGAATATGAATTGTTCGAAGACTTTGAGGTGATTTGCCCTGCCCATTGTACTCAACATATGAAAGAGTTAAAGTCTTTATACCCGCAAAAATATATCGAGGGTGGGGTAGGGCAAGTAATTATTTTGTGAAGAATGTCAGCCGAGAGCCCTTATCTCGTCGGCGATGGGTTTGCCTCTTGGATAAATCAATTAAGTTCAAAAACTATCTTTAAAGATTGATCTATTTCCTGCGCCTTAACAGATGATAATTTCCCGCGAATTTTTACCAACCTATGTCGATGATCGATAGGACGTGTTTGCAGGCAGTCGGCTATGGATTTTTTTGAGAGGCCATTTTCTGGTGAAGGCTGGATTTCAACGTTCGTTTTTATTCTGGCCTTTTTTGCGCTCCATTTAGTAATTGGAACAACTTGAATAACCGGGACTCTTTCATTATAAACATCATTGGTTACAATTATGCATGGTCTGATTTTTCCAGTTTCTGAACCCATTGTCGGATCAAGATTAACATCAATAACCATACCTCTTTTCAACGTTGTCATTCCGGCCATCCGGTTACTGCTGTTTCGGTTAGTTCTTTTAGATCATCATCTTTAGAATAGATTTCAGAATACAAGTCAGCAGATTTTCTTAGGCTTTCAAGTTCCATTTTTTTCTTGAAATGATCTATGGCCGCCCGAAGCATAGAACTTTTATCCTTGAACCCGTAACCTTTATAATTGCCTATAAACCTGGCCTGTATTTCTTCAATACTAAATTTTGTCTGTAACATACGACCCTCTTTGTGGTACCTATTTTAACACCTAATTCAGGGCCGTATTATAGGTGCTAATATGTTAAAAGTCAATAAAAAATAACGAGGGAGGCTAACTTTTTCTTCCCGGTGAACGGAAAATTGGAAAAAGATGAGTGTGTTTCATATAGGTGTCGTAGAAAAACGTTATTTCAGGCGGTTTAAAGGCCTTGACTTTGCTTGACAAGAAAGATGCCTCTGATATATTCTTTTTCGGTTCGTCTGTCATGTCGTCTGCAACAATCCCTTTCCCTTTCGCTTGTGAACCGTGATGTGAAGGATCCCAAAATGGCTACTGAAGAATCCCTGTTATTAAAAGTAGAAGGTCTTGGTAAGCAGTTTGGAGGCGTTCGTGCCCTTGAGGGATATGACCTTACCCTGAAGGAGGGTGAGTTGATGGGTCTCATCGGGCCCAACGGAGCGGGTAAAACCACGGTTTTCAACCTCATAACCGGTGTGCTTCGTCCTTCAAAGGGGCGAATTATTTTCAGGGGAAAGGATATCACCGGGTTTAAACCTGATCGAAACGCGGCTTTAGGAATGGCCCGCACATTCCAGAATATTCGTCTTTTCAACGGTTTGCGAGTTATTGATAATGTTAAGGTGGGGATTCATATGCGCCATGGTGCGGGGCTATGGGCGACCGTCCTGAATCTTCCCATTTTGAGGCGTTCCGAGGCGGCCATGGAGGAGCGCGCCCTGGAGATCCTGAACACCTTTGGCCTTATGGGCTACAAGGATGAACTCGCAGAAAATCTCCCTTACGGTGATCAGCGAAAGATCGAGCTGGGGAGGGCCCTTGCAACTGCCCCTAAATTGCTTCTCTTAGATGAACCTGCCGCCGGGATGAACCCTCATGAAACAGATGAGATAATCCGGCTCATATCCAGGATCCATCAGGAGCATGATCTCACCATTCTTCTTGTAGAACATGATATGAAAGTGATTATGGGGGCCTGTCAGCGTATCCAGGTGATTGATCAGGGAAAAGTCCTTTGTCTTGGGACCCCGGAGGAGATTCAGAATGATCCTCGAGTCATAGAAGCCTATCTGGGCAGGCCCAAGGGACATGGACATGCTTGAAATTCGAGATAGTCATGTGTATATCGGGCAGACCTATGTCCTGAAGGGCGTGAGTTTGGAAGTGAGACACGGGGAAATTGTGGCCCTGATCGGAGCAAACGGGGCAGGAAAGACCACAACACTTTCAACCATTTCCGGGCTTACCCGATCCCGTCGAGGAAAAATTTTATTCAGACCTGACCCGGATACAACCCAGCGGGATATCACGAAGGCGCCGGCTGAAGGGATAGTGAAAATGGGTATCTCCCACTGCCCTGAGGGCCGACAGGTCTTCTCTGACCTCAATGTGTGGGAGAATCTGCTGATCGGTGCATATCTCAGGAAGGACAAGCAGGCTATTCAATCGGATCTTCAATGGGTCTGCGAACTTTTCCCCATCCTGCGGGACAGGAGGCGGCAGTCGGCAGGCAATCTTTCAGGAGGAGAACAGATGATGCTTGCCATTGGAAGGGCTTTGATGAGCAGGCCCAGACTGCTTCTCCTTGACGAGCCTTCCCTGGGCCTGGCGCCCCTCCTGGTGGAGACAATATTCGAAATGCTTGAGCAAATTAACGCTCAGGGCACTACGATCCTTTTGGTGGAGCAAAATGCCCTTATGGCCCTTGAATTGGCTCAAAGGGCTTATGTCATGGAAACCGGCCAAATTACCCTTTCCGGGACCGGGAAGGAGTTGGCAGAAAACGAAGCAGTCCGCAAGGCATATCTGGGGGCAACTTGATGGACGGGTACATTGCACAACAATTGCTAAATGGTCTGATTTTGGGAAGTATGTATGCCCTCGTAGCCATTGGTTTTACCATGATTTATGGGATCATACGACTTATCAATTTCGCCCATGGGGACATCGTCATGATCGGCGCGTTTATGACCCTGGGGCTGGTCATAAGCGGTAAAATCTCTTTTCCGGTGATTATCATATTGGTTTTTATCGGTGGAGCACTCATGGGAATACTCATTGAGCGCGTGGCCTTCAGGCCCATGAGAGGAGCTCCCCAGGTGACCGGGTTTATTACATCTCTGGCCATTTCCATCCTTTTGCAGAATCTCGGTATTTTGTTATTAACTGCTCAGCCCCGGAACTTCTTTTGCCCCGATTATCTTCAGACTATCTATCATTTCGGACCTGTTTCTCTTCGCGCCATTGATTTAGGCATTGTGGTCACTGCCGTGGTTTTGATGATCTTTCTAGTTTTACTGGTTAGGTTCACACGATTGGGAATGGCCATGAGAGCCACGGCAGAAAACCTGAATGTGGCCCGCCTCATGGGCATCAACATCAACCACACCATCATGTTGGCTTTTGCCATAGGAAGCGGTCTTGCCGGTGTGGCCGGCATGATGTGGGGCGGCAAATATGGCCAGATCGATCCTTTGCTGGGATTTGTGCCGGGACTTAAGGCCTTTGTGGCCGCTGTCATCGGGGGGGTGGGATCTATACCAGGTGCCATGCTTGGAGGCTATCTCCTTGGGTTCGGTGAAGTCCTTTTCGTAGGTCTCTTGCCACCCATTTATTCGTCCTATCGGGATGCATTTGTGTTCACCACCCTGATCTTGATCCTTCTTGTATTACCTAATGGACTTTTGGGCGGGAAGACTGAGGAGAAAGCATGATGGGATGGAATGGTCATAGATGGTTCTTTCCCATGCTGATTCTGGCCGGTGCGATCCTGGTTTTTGTTTTGCGCAGTACCATGAATGACTATATCCTCTCCATCGTATGCTTTGCGGGAATTAATATAATCCTGGCGGTTAGCCTCAATCTGACAAATGGCTTTACTGGGCTCTTCTCCTTAGGCCACCCGGCATTTATGGCAGTGGGAGGATATGTGGCAGCCATCCTGACGTTTCC
>JAIVXD010000139.1:0-6361 GCA_048636195.1 Anaerolineales bacterium | reverse complement strand
CGATATAGATGGCCCTGCCTGTTACTTTGTCAGTCTCTATGGTTCTTGGAATGCTCTTTCCCACATACAGATACTCAGACATCACTTCCTCCTCTGGGTATTACCTTTTTTATTTGATCGTTTCTGCGGCCATCCCTATGGCCTCGACAATCTGAATGTATCCGGTGCAACGACAGAAATTGCCAGAAATGCTTGTTCTGATTTCGTCTTCCGTTGGATCAGGGTTTTGATCCAGAAGGGACTTTGCAGACATGAGCATTCCAGATGTGCAATACCCGCACTGGACCCCGTTGTTTTCAATAAATGCCTTTTGAAGTGGGTGCAACACTCCTTCAGCACTGGCAATCCCCTCGATGGTGGTCACTGATCTTCCTTCTATCTCGGGAATTGGATACAAACATGAACTAACTGCGTCGCCATCTACAATAACTGTGCACGCGCCACACTCACCGACCCCGCATCCCTTTTTCGCACCGTTCAATTCAAAATATTCCCGTAATGTCTTTAAAAGTGACCACGTAATCGGAACCTCCGCTGTTACGGGATCACCATTTAAGGTAAAAGAAACTGACACCTTTTTCATCTCGATCTCCTTAGAGTCATTATCCCCTTTTCCCCTTCGTTAAAGAAGAATACCTCAATACCTAAATACCTGAATTCCGAAATTCAGTTTCCGGGTTTATTAATTTCTGATACGTTCAGCAGCCAACCTGGCCATTCGGGGGACAAAAACCTGTATGATTTTTTCGCGATACCATGCTGCACACCTCAGGCTGTCCCTGAGAGAACAACAGTCTTGGGATGATGCGATTTTTCCTGCCTCTCTCAGCACATCATCGTCTAAAGTCTTCCCTTTCAAAAAATCCTCGGCCTTATAAGCCCTGATGGGTGTTGGCGCAGCCACGGTTAGGGAAATCCTTGCATCGGATATCTCTTTGTTCTCAGACAGCTTGAGAGCAACGGAAATTCCCAATAAAGGGAGCTCCATTGCCTTCCTTCTTGAATGTTTCCAATAGGCGCTTCCAAAGCCTTCCATTTCCGCTGGTATTTGGAATTCAACAAGGACCTCTTCTGCTTTTCGCACGGTCCTGTAAGTCCCGGTAAAGAAGTCAGCTATGGGTACGCTGCGCCTTCCCTCAGGTCCCTCCAGTACGACGGTGGCGTCAAGCGCCAGAAGCGGGCCGGAAGTGTCTGCTGAAGGGGCAGCGTTACAGATATTCCCTCCAACCGTTGCAACGTTCCTTATCTGAACCGATCCAACCTCAGAGGCGCCATCATGTAAGGCAGACAACTCGGTTTTGACCAGATCTGACTGCTCCAGCATCCTGTGAGTGGTCAGGGCTCCGATATGGTAACCGTTGTTTTTTCTTATGTATCTAAAATCCTTAAGTCCCCTCAGAGATATCAAAACCGCGGGAGCCTTTTTCGTGTTCCTGATTTTGACCATCACATCGGTACCCCCTGCAATCAGGGTGGCCTTGGGGCCGTATTCTTTGAGAAGGCTGAAGACTTCTTTCAGGCTTTGAGGCTTCCTGTAATCATAGTCGATCATGTCTATACCTCTTAATCGTTGTCCCGGTTATCAAACACTCTCTTGCTCTTTCTCTCGGATCTCGGTAAAGACCCGTAATCCACCAGCTCTACATTTCCACTCACCAAGATCTCTTTCTTGATCTGTGTACTTATTCTTTTGCTCAGTTCACTGTCCTGGCTCTTGTCAACACCTTCGGTGCGCTCAATTTTGATGGTCATATAGTCTTTGCCATCTTCTTTTCTATCGAGAATGATCTGAAATTCACTGCCTATTTCATCGATGCCTGACAGGACATGGTCGATCTGGCCCGGATAGATGTTAACGGCCCTGAAAATAATCATGTCGTCAGAGCGTCCCAGGAGCCGATCGTGCCTCGGCAGAATAGATCCGCATGGACACTCCCCGGAAATCAAACGGGTTAAATCCCTGGTCCGGTAACGAATGAGGGGGGCAGCTTCTTTCCTTAACGTGGTCACTACCATCTCTCCAGTCTCTCCCTCGGGAACCGTCTTTAGCGTCTCAGGGTCCAGTATCTCCAAGATATAGTAGTCGGCCCAATAGTGTATCCCGGTATGATAAGCACAGTCCAAGCCAGTTCCCGGACCGTAAAGTTCAGTCATGCCCGGGATGTCATACATGTGCTCAATCCCCAGAAGATCACCAATCCTCTTTCTCATGGCATCACTGGTTCGTTCTGATCCGAAGATCATTTTTTTGAGATTTATTTTGTCTTTGATACCCCGCTTGTTTACCTCTTCAGCCATTAAGAGCCCCATGGACGCAGTGCAGCACATGACAGTAGTCTGAAGGTCAATCAGGAACTCGCACTGCATATCCATGTTTCCGGGGCCTGCCGGAATGGCCATTGCACCAAAGGCCTCGCATCCCATCTGGAAACTGATCCCGGCTGTCCAGACACCATACCCCACAGCAATCTGGACCCGGTCTTCCTGAGTGAGCTGGGCCATCTCATAACAGCGTGCAAAGAAATGTGTCCAGTCTTCTATGTCTTTCTGCGTGTAACAGAGGATTTTACGTTTTCCAGTAGTGCCCGATGACGCATGAATGCGCACAACCTTTTCAAAAGGCACAGAGAGCAGCGGAAACGGATATCCTTCCTGCAGATCTTTTGATGTTGTGAATGGAAGCTTGTCTAAGTCATCAAGGGAGTGGATATCTTCAGGCCTGACACCTGTATCGTCCATCTTTGCCTTATAAAAAAGTGATCCGTTGTAGGCATGGTTCACTGTCCATTGCAATCCCTTGAGTTGCAGCTCTGCCAACTCGTCACGCGTTTTCACAGTGGGCATAAAAGTCTTTTTCATGGTTTGTTTTATCTCTTATAAAATCACTTTAGCGATAGTTCAATATGCCATTTCTGGAATAACTAAAACAATTTGAGGAAAAATTATTAGTATAATTATACATACAATGCAGGCTACCAGAAAAAAACTAACGCTTCGGAAAATAGTGCCAAGGGGTATTTCCGGAGCCAATGCCTTGATGACGTATATATTTACGCCGACCGGCGGTGTGATCGCTCCCATGGTTGTTACCATGGTTAAAATGATCGAGTACCATATTGGATCGAAACCAAGGGCCATCCCCAGAGGAAAAAAGATAGGAATCGTAAGCACCAGAAATCCCAGGGAGTCTATAAAACATCCCCCTATGAGATAGATCAACAACACGAATGCCAGAATGACATAGCGGGAAACATCAAGCCCGGCAGCAAAATCAGCAATCATAAATGGAATTCTCGTTACTGCTAAGAAGCGACTAAAAATTATAGCTCCAGTGACAAGCATAAAAACCATGCATGATATCTTCAGCGTGTCTCTGATAGAACTGATAAGGTTATTCCATGATAGCCTGCCAAAGGGGACGGTGACCATAAGTGTGAAAAAGACGCCCACTGCACCGGCTTCAGTGGGGGTGAACCAACCAATATACAATCCCCCGATTACCAGGACAAATATAACTACCGCTTCGATGACCCCGGTGAGGGAACTTATCTTGTCCCTGAGGCTTGTCTTTGGGCCCGCAGGGCCAAATGTGGGATTGATCCGGCAAATAACAACGATGGTCAACACGAACAAAATCCCCAAAAGGATTGCAGGTAAAATGCCAGCAAGAAAAAGCTTGATTATAGATTGCTCTGTTTGCAAACCGATAACAATCAGGACCACACTGGGAGGCATCACCGTACCCAAGGTGCCACCAGTCACCACAGTGCCGCTGCTTAACCTGGTATCATAATTATATTTTGTCATCTGTGGTAAAGCCACTGCACCCATGGTAGCGGCGGTAGCCGTGTTGGAGCCACAGATTGCGGCAAAAAGCTCGTCAGCGCCAATTGTTGCGATGGCGAGCCCCCCCCGCATATGACCGAACCACTTATATGCGGCACTGTATAGCCTTTCGGCGATCCCAGAGTTAAACGCCAGGTACCCCAGAAATACAAAAAGGGGCACTACAGTTAGGCCGTAACTTGAAAATGTGCCCCAGATGTCCGAACCGACCATCGTGATGGCTGCTTTGAAGGAGACTACATACCAGAATCCGCAAAAGCCCACGATGGCCATGGCAATGCCCACTGGCATGCCTAAAAAGAACAGGACAGCAAGGAGGATGACGATCCCAATAATTCCGATCAGTATTGGACTCACACTTTACTCCCCTTCTGTTGGATAATACATTTCAGGAAATCGGTCAGAAAAATCAGGGAAAAGATGGCGCAACCCAGGGCTACACCATAAGTGAAAGGGTAATAAACGATCTTTAGCGTTTCAGTGACTTCCCCTGTCTTCCACAGGGTTGTCGCATACCTGGTGATCTGCCAGGCCACAAGGGCAAAAAAGATCATACAGATAAAATTGTTGATACCGTTTAGAAACGTCTGGGTCTTTTCTGAGAATCTTAGTACCAGTATATCTACTGCAATATGGCCCTTTTTTATCTGTGTGTAACCCAATGCAAAGGCCGTCACAATGGCCCCAAAATATCCCATAAGTTCAAAAGTGCCTAATAGTGGCGTCCAGACACGGCGCATGAATATGTTTGCACAGGTCAAAAGGATCATTGCCAGCAGGAAGGATCCTGCTATCCAGGCAAGCGCCTGATTCAGTGCATGGCTTATCTTTTCCAGAAATTCCATGGTCAGCTACCGAGATACCTATTCCTCACATTAGGGAATATGCGAACCTCGGCGTATTCGCCGAGATCCGCAACCTGCCATCGTTTTGCTAGAATCGAGAATGGTACTCTTTGGCTACTTTTATGTCTTTCAAAATAGTTCTTGCTGGCAATCCCTTAGCCTTCGCGTTTTCACTCCATTTATCTATCAGAGGTTTGAGTAATTTGTTCCACTTGGCCAGCTCTTTTTGGGTCAAAGTAATAATCTCAATATTGTGGTTCTTCTTAGACCATTCAATGGATTCTTTTACATGATTATCCATATAATTACCTGTCCACCAGGCCTGTTCCACTGACAAATTATCCATGACCTTTTGTACATCTTTTGGCAGGGAGTTCCATTTGTCCATGTTCATTACCACGGCAAAGGGATATACTGGTCCATTTATCATGGTAACGTACTTGCAGAGTTCTGCATATTTAAAATCCATAAGGGTCTCAAGGGAAGATGCCGCACCCTTCACTACCCCTTTTTGAAGGGCTTCAGGGGTTTGTGACTGAGGCATACCCACCGGAGCTGCACCCAATGCCTTCAAAACCTGCAAAACCCCGCCAGAAGCTCTCAGTTCCAGACCCTTCAGGTCATCCAGATTTTTTACCGGCTTTTTGGAATATATGTTTGCGGGCGCACAGGTAAACATGGTAAGAACCTTCACCTTTGAAAATGCCTCGGGTTTGTTCTTCTCATAGAGATCCCACAGGGTAAGGCTTGCCACTGTTGCATTTGGAAACCCAACTGGCAAGGCAGTGGCATTCGTGACCATAAACCTGCCCGGTTGGTAGGCCATACACAGACAACCGATGTCCGCTTGGCCTGCAATCACACCATCCATCATAGCCTTGGCCTTGAGCAATGTTCCACCCGGAAATGTCTTAATAGCAACTTTTCCATTGGTGCGTTCTTCAACTTCCTTTTTCCACCTCTCCATCTGAACACATGGGAAGGTGGGAGCAGGTGGGAAGTTTGCATAATTCAGATTAATCGGTCCTGCCACAACTGGGGCTGGGGTCCAGGTAATTGTTAACAGTGTTGCCAAAAAAATTCCGGCCAGTACAAATCCTATTTTTTTTCTCATATCTCTACCCTCCTTAATTGTGGATGATTTGTTAACCCCTTATCACGATAACCTCTCTTTTCACCTCCCCTCTCATGAATTTAAGCGCCTAAAAAATGCTCGGTTCCACGAACTCCCCAAAAACATCTCTGAAAACATTCGACATTTCACCTACCGTTGCATAACTTTTGCAGCACTCAAGCAGATAGGGCATTACGTTTTTCTCTTCTCTGGCCGCCGTTTCAAGTGCTTTTAAGGAGTTCTTGACCGCCTTATTGTCCCGGTCCTTCTTGAGTTCCTTAAGCCGTTTAATCTGTAAACGTGCCCATTCCTCGTTGTATTCATGGAGGTCCACTTCCATGTCAACGCCTTCTGTGTACTTGTTGACGCCGACCTTTATGACTTTCCCCTCCTGAATTTTTTTCTCAAACTCGTAGGCCTGCCATGCCACCTCTTTCTGCACATACCCGGAAGAAACAGCCTCAACCATGCCACCGACCTTCTCTACCTTTTCCATCTCTTCCAGGATCTTTGCTTCCATCTCTTTGGTCAGCGTTTCTATAAAGTATGAGCCGGC
>JAIVXD010000138.1:0-6397 GCA_048636195.1 Anaerolineales bacterium | reverse complement strand
GATGTGGCAGGCGCTCTCCCTGGGGCTTTGAGACAACTGGGGGTAGACGTGCGGCTGGTTCTTCCATACTACCGTCTTGTCCGGGAAGGGAATTTCCAGATACGAACGGTCTTAAAAGACCTGAAAATTCCCCTGGGCGGTGAGAAGCTCACGGCTAATGTACTGGAAGCCCAAACCGAGGATGGAGTCCCGGTCTATTTGATCGAACGGGACGACCTGTACGACAGGCCCAACCTTTACGGGAGCGCCGTTGGGGATTACTACGACAATTTAGAGCGCTTCTCCTTTTTTTCCCATGCTGCCTTGATACTTTCAGAGGCCCTTCTTTTCAGTCCCGATCTAATCCATTGCCATGACTGGCAGACCGGGCTGGTCCCCGCTCTCATCAAGGGGCCTTATGGGGATACATCAACCCTCGCAGGCACTCCTACGGTTTTCACTGTCCATAATCTGGGGTATCAGGGGCTTTTTCCTGCGGGGAAGCTTCCGGTTACCGGACTTCCCAAAGAGGAATTCTTTCATCCAGAGGGTTTGGAGTTCTGGGGGAAGATCAGCCTCCTTAAGGCAGGTATTGTTTACTCCCAGGCTATTACGACGGTAAGTCCCACTTACGCCCGAGAAATCCAGACCCCTGAATATGGCCTTGGCATGGAGGGGCTCCTCAAGCACCGAAGAGCTTCCCTGCATGGGATTCTAAACGGCGTGGACTACAGTCTCTGGGACCCTGCCGTGGATTCTCATGTTCCATTCAACTATTCCCCCCGAAAAATGGAAGGGAAACGCCGTTGCAAAGAATCTCTGATCCGGGAGATGGGCCTTGACCCCTCCGTAATTAAAAAACCTCTGCTGGGGATGATTTCCCGTCTTGATAATCAGAAGGGATTTGACCTTTTGGTGCAAATGCTGGATGAAATTTTGGAACTGGATGTGGGATTAATCATATTGGGTTCAGGGGATGAGCTTATTCAAAAAGCTATTCAGGAGTCAGCTACTCGGCATCAGGGACATGTCGGGTTCGAGATTGGTTTCGATGAGCCCCTCGCTCATCGCATTATGGCTGGGGTGGACATCTTCCTTATTCCATCGCGATATGAACCCTGTGGCCTCACTCAGATGTATGCCTTGAAGTACGGGACTGTTCCTGTTGTGCGGGCTACTGGCGGATTGGATGACACTGTTGTCCAATTTGATCCCCTTACAAAAGAAGGGAACGGATTCAAATTCGGCCCATATAAGCCAGCCGCTTTTGTTGCAGCCATCAGCCAAGCCGTAAACCTATTCCAGGATTCCAGGACATGGAAGAGGCTCATGGCAAACGGTATGAAGGCGGACTTTTCCTGGGACAAATCAGCCCGCCGCTATCTGGAAATCTATCGATCAGTTGTTGGAAAATAGCGCCATACGTGATGTAACCGGAACTCTCGATAATGGGTAAAAATACAAATTCAATTTGCGGACCAGGCATTCATATATTAAGCAGATATATTTTAAACGGTTATAATTTTAGCTTTCTAATTCTTGGATATGATCAAAATATTTAAGGCTGGAGTATTGGAGTGTTGGAGTATTGTCGAAGATCCCGGTTTTTTTCGGGGGAGTATTGAAACAATAGTTTTGAAATTTCAAAAAGTCCTTTTAGGCCCATCACTCCAGTACTCCATCACTCCAATAATAAACAACGTGCCATGGACATCCGATAATCCAATTGATAAAGAAACGCAATTTAAGGCCGTGCACAGTATAACAACAAAGGTTGACATCTTCTGGAGGTTGAAAAATAAAAGTACTTCCCAACCTCCAGATATAAAGCCTTTGTTCTCTTACGGATACCCAACTTCTATCCAATCAGTCAGTTTCTTGGACTTTCCACCTTCCAGGCACTCAACCAAAAAGACCTCTTTCCCGCCCTGTCTGGACCCATACGGATCATTAAGGTCAAGGGGCTTGTAGCTGATCTTTGGTCCAATCCCCCTAAAGTTTCTGATGCCTTCTATCTCTTTTACAAGACGTTCCCTTGTCAGATCCCGGCCACACCTCCTGAGGCCCTCCACCAGCGGCTCGGCAAACGCAATACCGGCATAATAGAAAACACCCCACCTTTCACCCTTTGCGGCAAATTTGCCATAGGCGTCTTTTTTGTATTTCTGCATCAGGGCGTTGTCAGAATCAGGAGGATAAGCAAAAGTGGCAGCAACTACCCCCTGCCACAGACCCTTGGTGATCTTGTACATTAGGGGGAAATCCGAGCAGGTGCTTGTGCTCAACCATTGAGGGGCGAATTGCATAGCCTTACTTGTCCCGACTATACGAGCAGCGTGTGGCGGGCCTACCCATAAAAGCACAGCATCTGCCTCGGCCTTCTTCAACAACATGACATGGGGCTTCATATCCGTATCGCTGACTTCTACAGGTATTTCGGCCACCAACTTCAAGCCATGCTTTGCCAGCTCAACAACAGCGCCCTTAACACCGTTCTTCCCGTAATCATCATTCTGATAAGCAATGGCGATACGCTTTTTTCCCATCTTTTTAACGGCGTATTCGCAAAGGGCCTTGGCTTCGATATAATACAAGGGATAAACACCAAAAAGATATTTCTGTGGAGGTGTGATCCAGTGAAGGGATCCTGCAGAAGGCCCGATCCAGGGAATCTTCCTGTCCATGAGATAACTCTGGACCGCAAGACCGGGCGAAGTGCCAACACCGGATACCCAGGCAAACATTCCTATACCTTCCTGAAGTTGTTTCACGCCAGCCTTAGTCTTGGCCGGATTATAACCATCATCAAACATGTGGTGGATAAGCTTTCGGCCATGGATACCCCCTTCTGCGTTGATCATCTTAAAGAGAGCATCCGTTCCCCGGGCCACGGAACCCCACGGGGCTGCCGGACCGGTCTGGGGCCCCCATTGCCCGATATGAATCTCCGTGTCCGTGACGCCCTCTTCTGCAATGGCGCTAAAGCCGAAACCCAAGACAATAAACAACACTGACAACAAAACCAAAAAACCTCTCTTTTTCATAGCCTCCTCCTTTAGTTTAAGGTTAACGATTTTCGATTGCCGATTGAATAATGCATATATCCATCAATCGTCAATCCCTACACCTTTTTCACATAGTGTCGGGCAAATAGCCCGCTGGGTTTAATGCACAACACCAGAACGATAATAACAAAGGCAACAACCGATTTGAATTCGATTGACACATAGCCGCCAAAAAGATTCTCAATAATACCGATGGCATAAGCGCCGAACACTGAACCGGGAAGCGAAGTCATCCCCCCCATTACGGCCCCGGCAAACCCCTTGAGCATGGGATCCCACATCATAAAGGGTTGCATGGTCGTTGGCGAAATGAGGAGCCCTGCCAAACACCCAACCAGAGAGGAAATCCCCCAGGTGATCATCAGGATGCGGTTGGTCCGAATTCCCTGTAACCGGGCGGCCACCTGGTTTTGCTGCGTGGCCTTCATTGCCACCCCCAGCTTGGAGTACTTGAGGAACAGGAAAAGGATCATCATGACAGTGAGTGTCACAACAAAGGTAAGAACCTCCAGAGAGCTGACAAATACCCCTCCAAGAGTAACGCTGTCATAGGGAGAAATGGGAAATGGCATGGTCTTGGGGTCAGCCCCGAATTTCCAGGAGACAAATCCCAACAGGATCATCTCCAGCCCGATAGTGATAATGATCATGCCGAGTACGTTTGGGTCTTTCGCCCGTCTCATGACACCAAACTCTAAAATGAAACCCAGGATTAAGGCAAAGACCAGCGCCCCGGGAAACGCCACATAAAAGGGAAAACCGTAGTATTCAAGGACCATGTAAGTGAGAAAAGTGGAAATAAGTGCCATCTCACCCTGAGCAAAATTGATCACCTCCGAGGTCTTATAAATAATAACCATGGCCAGGCCCATCAGGGCGTAAGAACTGCCCACTGCAATTCCACTTACAACCATTTGTAGAAAATCAAGCATATACCCACCTTGTTAGAATGAACGGGCCAACGGACTCAACCGGCAAACGGGAAAACCTTATCAGAACGGCCAGGTCTTCCAATATATCTTGGTACGGATCCATAATCCGTAAATTCCCAGGGGCTCAAACAGCATAATCGAGACCATGATCAGGCCGTATATTATAAATTGGATATTGGACACACCGGTAATGGAAAAATAGTTTTTAGACAGTGCCTCCAGCCACTCTCCCAGGTAAGGGACACTGAGGATGTTGCGCAAACTCAAATCCAGCCAGCTTAGCAGACAGGCCCCTGCAATAGAGCCCATTATGGAGCCTAATCCCCCAACCACAACCATTGCCAGGAATAGAATGGACATCATCAGGGTAAATATTTCAGGCTCAATAAATCGAAGGACAAACGCAAAAAGCCCGCCTGCAATACCCGCGTAAAAGGCGCTGATCGCAAAGGCCAGTGTCTTATAGAATATCAGGTTTACGCCCATGGTCCCGGCAGCCACATCTGCATCACGGATGGCGATAAAGGCCCGGCCCACCTTGGTCTTGATCAGATTGCGGGCAGCAAGGGTCAAAATCACTGTAATGGGAATCAAAAGATAATAAAAATCCCTGTCAGACTCCAGATGCCACGGGCCAATTATCAAGTCCGGCGTGTGCAATCCTTGCCTGCCACCGAAGAGCTCTATCCTTCCGATCACCTGTGTGATGGTTAGTCCGAATCCAAGTGTTGCAATGGAAAGATAAGGGCCCTCCAGGCGAAGGGCCGGGAGCCCTAAAAGAAACCCAAACAGGGCAGCGGAAAAGGCCGAAGCAGGAAGAGCCAAAATAAAAGGGAGGTGCACTTTGGTCATGAATATGATCGTTCCATACGCGCCGAGGGCAAAAAACCCGGCATGACCGAGAGATATCTGCCCTGTGTACCCCACAAGAAGATTCAGACCGATGGCCACAATGATGTTTATGGCTATATAATTGGCCATGTAAACATGGTAGTTCTTGAACAGGAAGGGAAATAGGGCAAGGAACACCATCAGGGCTATGAACCAGATTACGACAACGCCAGAGCTGAAAAGCTGGACGTCCTCATAATAATCCCGTTTCATGTCCATAGTCTGATTTTCCTCTTATCTGACCTTTATAGGCGGGTATTGTCCTGCTAATAAGCAAAACTCTTGCAAAATGTCAAGATTTGTTCTTATTAATGATTACTTCTGTGCCAATTTTCTGACCAATTTACTATAGTAAATCTCTGTCTCCTCCATAAGTGGAGATTTCTTTCCCATCATATTTAACTGCATGATTTTGTAATTGATCCTCTTGATATGCCGGTATTTCTCTTTTTCATCCGGTATGTCTTCAAGCATATCCTCCATTTTCCTGATCTCTTTCTTTAGTTCAAGTTCAGGCGGAAGACAATCCGCATTTTTCAATATTTTATATGCAAGCCGAAGGTCCTCGGGGATTTGACTGTCATCTTCAAGCGTAAGAGGCTCTCCACTGCCCGGAAGGTCGTCAAACTCTCCCCTCTTCTCGGCATCTTTAATTCGCTTCTCTACGATCTTCTGGAAAGCATACATGGAGGGTACCTCAAGATTTACCTGTGTTTCTAAATATACCATTAGGCCTGTCATTGCAATAAATATCTCGCTTGACAAGAGAGGAGCTATCCGATATTCCACATTGAAATTTGGGAAGCAGGTTAAGGCGTCTTTATGATAGATGAATTTGACAAAAAGGTCATTAGTCTCATCCAGGGGGACCTGCCTGTCGATCCGAGGCCATTTGCAATGTTGGCCGACCAGATTGGGCTCACTGAAGCCCAGTTTATAGCACGGATTAAAGACCTGAAAGAGCGAGGTATTATCAGACGCTTCGGTGCCACCTTGCGTCATCAGGAGGCAGGATTTAGTTCAAACGCCATGGTTGCCTGGATTGTGCCTGATCACCGGATAGATGAGGCAGGGAGTGTTCTGGCTCAGTTTCGAGAGGTCACCCACTGTTACCAGCGAAGACCCCAGAAAGACTGGCCATATAATCTTTACACCATGATCCACGGGAGCAATCGGGATGAATGCTTCCAAATAGCAGCGCGGATGTCCCGATCTGCAGGTATTGATGAATATAAACTGCTCTTCAGCGAGAAGGAATTCAGGAAGACAAGTATGAAATATTTTTAAGAGTGACTAAAGCCTGCCCTGGCGCTATGTTATCGGATGCAATAATGTCTACCGGTATTTACACTCCTGATAGATGGATCAAATCACAAATTCTATATGCCAGGTCTGGGCCAGGGTGAACTAAAGTTGTGGTACGCCTTCGGCGTGCTAATCGATAACTCAAAGCCACTTATTTATTATAGCTCGGCGCCGATTGAGCTTCTGCCGCAAAACCGATGGATAGGAAAACTAAAGTCGCTTGAC
>JAIVXD010000137.1:0-6419 GCA_048636195.1 Anaerolineales bacterium | reverse complement strand
TTGACCGGCGAAAATCAATCGCCGATAAAATCGACATCTTACAGGATCACCTTGATCACGTAAATCCCGAAGATATCCCCCACTAATGAAAATTATACACCAAGAGTCATGAGATTATTGAACGTCAAAAACCTAAATCATCAATCCAAAATCGTCAATCTAAAATCATCAGGGTGGGTGAGAGGATTGTCTTTTGTTCTATTGGTCTTATACCTGTTTTACCCGGTCATATCAAATGCAAAACAGGACCTATCCTGTTTGAAAAATATCAGCTCCGTGGATGCGCTTCTGGTTGCAAATCCCGATGGTGAAATCCTTTATAAGAAACATGAAACAAAAAAACACATCCCCGCCTCTACACTCAAGGTTTTAACTGCCCTTACCGCGATTAAACGTCTCGGGGCCTCCTATAGATTCACAACCGAGTTCTATATTGACGCTGATCATAATCTCAAAATCAAAGGTTTTGGGGACCCCCTGCTGGTCTCAGAAGCCTGGCAGGAGATTGCCGATGCCCTGGCAAAGAAGACAAAAGATTTTAATGACCTGATACTGGATGACACCTATTTCTCTCCGCAAATAGTAATTCCGGGGAGCAAGCATTCCACCAACCCCTATGATGCGCCTGTTGGGGCTTTGTGCGCCAATTTTAATACTGTCTTTTTCCATCGTGATCACAGAGGAAGAATCGTATCATCTGAACCTCAGACACCCCTGATCCCATTTGCCAGGAAAAAAATCCAGAAGCTGGGTCTAAAACAGGGACGATACACTTTTTCTCACGACCAGAAGGAGATAGCTCTGTATGCCGGTAACCTTCTGCTGTACTTTTTGAGAGAAAGGGGCGTTACGTGTCAGGGGAAAGTTTGTCTAAGTGCCATACAACCAGGAGACAGGCTGATTTACACCTACCAATCCAGGTTTACCCTGGAAGACATTCTTCGGAAAATGATGGCATTTTCAAGTAACTTTATAGCCAATCAGATCTTTATTGCCCTGGGAGCCAAGGTGTATGGCCCGCCGGGCACATTGGCAAAAGGAGTGAAAGTGGTCTCCGAGTTTGCCAAAAATGATCTCCATCTGCAACATATTGAAATTGCGGAAGGTTCTGGCATCTCCAGAAAGAATCGTGTATCTGTCCTGGATATGCTGGCGATTTTAGAGGCGTTTAAACCACATCGACATCTTCTCAAAAGAACAGGTAATACTCTTTACAAAACCGGCACTCTCAGGGGCATAAGTACGCGGGTTGGATACATAGATGGGCCATCTGGGAACCCTTATTATTTTGTCATATTTCTTAATCGGACCGGTTCAAATATTGATACGGTACTGGAATGTGTGACACGCTCCTTAGGGCTTGCGCAAAAATAACTTCACAGAATTGGCGCCCAGAATCGATAAGCCCTTCAGACAGTAAGCGGCACCAACTTCCCCTTTTGAATGTCGGCCAGTCCCTTGTCTGTTGGCCTTAGATACGGGAGACCAGTGAAGGGCACGGTTTGAAGGGTGAGGAGCGGGCGGGTGAGGTTAGAGCCCAATCTCAGGCAGGCACTCTCCACCTCCTTCATTTTCCTGACGATCTCGGGCAATGGCTCCGGTGAAATAATTCCACAGATTGGAAGCGGCAATTGGGCAATCACCTCCTGTCCTTTGACCACTACCACTCCACCCCCCAAAGCGATGAGTTGATTGAGGGCAGCAGCCATTTCTTTATCAGATGTCCCCACAACCAGGATATTGTTGGTATCCCAGATCAGGCTGGTGGCAATGGCCCCTTTACGAAGACCTACCCCTTTTAAAAAGGAAAGAGATGGTGCGGGATCGCTTTGACTTTTATTAAAAACAGCAGCCTTTAAGATATCCTCTTCAGGCACTGAGTGCCATTTTCCATCAACCGATTTCATCTGGTGAATGGTTTCCCGGGTAATGGTCTCATTGACAATTTCAACCACTCGAATGCTGGCCACTTTTGTATCGGCAGGTATTTGAAATATTTCAGGACTGATCTTTTTAAGCGAAACGGAGCGTACAGCTTCGTCCGGATAAACATACTCGCCCAAGCGGGCGATCAATTTTTCATCCTGAGCCACAAGCTTCCCTCCGGCCCAGACCTGATGGCAGTGAAAGTCTTTAAGGTCATCCACCACTACCATATCTGCCACTTTCCCGGGCGCCAATCCCCCCAGGTCTCTCATTCCGAAATATTGCGCAACATTGATGGTCACCATCTGGATGGCCTTTACGGGCTCAAAACCCAATGCCACGGCCTTTTTCAAAAGCAGGTTCATCCCGCCCTTGTGGACCAGCTCTTCAGGGTCGGCCAGATCAGTAACAATCATCACATTCTGCAGGTCAACAGGCTGTTTGCTGATCCCGGATATGGCGTTCAGTTCCCGCCTGACATAGCCTTCCCGGATCATGACCGCCATCCCGAGCCTCAATCTCTCCAGGGCCTCATCTGAATCCGTGGCCTCATGACAGGAAGATGTCCCGGCGGCAGCATAAGCCGCAAGCTTCATGTTTCTGGCTCCAGCCGCATGTCCTTCCCTTGTCTTTCCCAGGACATCTGAAAGTTGGTACTGGCTAAGAGCACGGTCTTCAAGAGCTATAACCCTGGGCCAGTATGTCTCCCCAACCCCGGGACAGCGTTCCCTGGCAAGGAGTTCACGGAAGTAGTCCGCAGGAAATGGCCTGCTGCTTTCAAGCTCCGGAAATGGAGGTACAAGGGGTGGTGCCAGGACAAACACCCTGAGCGGAAGATTTTCTGTCTCCTGGAGAAAAAATTCAACGCCTTTTACTCCCATGGCATTCGCAATCATGGCAACTTCCGAAACCGCAGTCGTATTCCCGTATGCCAGGGCATATTCTGCGTAATCTCTTACCTGAAAGATGCTGTCTAAGTGGGTATGACCGTCAATAAAACCCGGTAGCAAAAACCGGCCTTCAAGTTCATGAATCGCCGTGTTATCATCAACCAGTTCTAAATGCGGAATCCCTACATAAGCCACGCGATTCCCCTTAACAGCAACCCACAAGTCGGGCAGGATCTCACCCGAATACACATTAACCAACTGTCCGCCTGCAAGAACTACATCAGCCTTGACTTTTCCAAGGGCTGTTCGGATCACCTTGGCCCTTTGTTCCCGACTCATAGTTAACATATTTGAACTCTTTTACTTCTTTGGAAATCCTATTACTTCTTAAAAAGGGCCTCCAATGCCCTTTTTGCATCCTGCGTCCTGTTCATCTTGCCCCCACGAGATCCTCTCGGGACAAAGTAGTCGCAGAAATTGGACCTCTCTTTGTCTACAATCCGTTCCGCCAGTACTTCCCGGCAATCATTGTAAGAATGAGGATCGTAGAACTTGCATTGCTTACAGCACCGAAGGTCCTTACCACAATGTGAGCATGTATCATTCTTGCTTACTGTACCCTCTAAGCTCACTTTTCCCCCACAAAACGCACAATTCATGGTATCATTTCCTCCATTTCAATAAAACGCGATTTTGACAATTTAGGTGATAAAAGATAATATTATATATGGATTCGAAAAAGCCAGATTTCACACTTATCGATCATACAGCAGACTTGGGCATCGTAGTGCGCGGCAGGAATCTTAGAACTCTTTTCGAGGTGGCTGCCAAATCAATGATGTATATCATGGTCAAAGGTAAACCTGCCGGCACAACCAAAACCTTTAACCTTTCGGTCGAAGGTTACGACATGGCTGATCTTATGGTTCGTTGGCTCGGTGAAATACTTTATCTATTCGAAGGGGAGCATGAACTGGTCATTGGCGTTGAAATTACCTCCGTTTCCCATTCCCATCTGGATGCAACCCTTGAAACCGTGTCTTTTGATACGAATTTGCATGAAATACTGTGTGAGATTAAGGCGGTTACATTTCATCAAATCGAAGTCGTTAAAAAGGATGACCACTGGGAGACCAGGATTATTTTCGATTTATAAGAAAACATCCCGATGACCCCTGAACTTCTCCTGAATTTGTTTTCGACAATACTAAGAGGTGTGGCCATGGACATCAAACTTGAAAAAATCGATGATTATCGATGGCTGATTCCAAAAACCGGTTCAATGCGTGTGCCCGGCCTTATTTTTTCAAATGCCGAACTCATCAATGCAGTCCGGGAGGACCAGAGCCTTACCCAGGTAGCCAACGTGGCCACACTTCCCGGTATTGTGGGCCATGCCTTGGCCATGCCCGACATACACTGGGGTTATGGTTTCCCAATCGGTGGCGTTGCAGCCTTTGATCTCGATGAGGGCATCGTTTCACCTGGAGGGGTCGGTTATGATATCAACTGCGGCTGCAGGCTCATGACGACCCTGCTTCGGGCTGAAGAAATCCGGCCTCTGATGAAAGACCTGGTCATGGCCTTGTTTAAAAATATTCCGAGTGGTGTGGGGTCCACGGGTGCTATCCGTCTATCCAAAAGTGATGAAACTAAAGTAGCCGTTCAAGGGGCCGCATGGGCCGTGAAAAAAGGGTTTGGTACCAGTGAAGACCTTGAGCGAACAGAAGATCACGGAGTAATGGAAGGGGCAGATCCTTCAGTCCTAAGTGATCGAGTAATTAAAAGGGGCAAAGGAGGCCATGATTCAAAGTTTTGGCTCCAGTTGCCACGGTGCAGGCCGGGTGTTGAGCCGTTCCAAGGCAGTAAAAATGGCAAAAGGCCGGGCCATACACCGCGAGTTGGAGGATAAAGGAATTTTTGTGCAATCCAGAGGTAAAAGAACCCTTAAAGAGGAGATGCCCGAGGCCTACAAAGACGTATCCCAGGTCGTTGAAGTGGTGCATGAAGCCGGCCTGGCCCAAAAGGTTGTCCGTCTTAGGCCTCTTGGTGTTATAAAAGGTTGAAAGTCCAGTTAAAAAACTATCCTGCTAAACAGACTTTCTCCTAACTTGTGAACTTTGGATGTCAATTTATCAAAGTATCATATCTCGGTCAACTAAAAACGATTATAATATCAGATTATTTTGGTTTAATATTTTCCAGCGACCACTCTACGATTGCCTCAAAGCTTGTACCTCTGGAAAAAAATGCCATCACACCCATTTGCCTGATCCGGGGAATATCCTCGTCATCCAGAAAACCACCGGCAGTGACCGATATGTGACCGGCTTCTTGTTTTCTAAGCAGCCCAATAATTTTCTCAAAGGCCATAATGTCAGCCCCTGGCAATGTTGTAATCCCTATATGGTCTACTGATTCCTGGAGGGCCGAATTGACAATGGATTCAGGGTCCTGGAGCTCTGTGTAGATTACCTCAAAGCCAGCCTCGTAAAGATTCTTGGCCAGGTTCAACTGTGCTTCCTTATGTCCCTCTCCCAACTTCCCCAAGAGGACCCGGCCCTTTCTTGCAGTCATAGTCTACTCCAAAAAAAATGAATACCCGCCAAAACAAATAAAAGTATGCCAAATTTTTATGTACTATAGTCAAAAAACTTACAGAAGGCAATAGGGGGGAGCCAGGCTCGCCTTTTGGGCTTGCCTCTAAAGTGAAGTTCTGGTAAATAGGGGTGATTTTAGAACAGTAGAATGGAGAAACCTTGGAAGAGAGCGCAAAAACAGCATCTGTGATCCTTGCCGCTGGCAGGGGGAGCCGCATGAAGGAATTTGACGGTAATAAAACCCTTCTGCCATTGATTTCCGAAGAATCTCCTTACAAGGGAAGACATCCCATTCTTTTACAAATCCTGAGCAGCCTGCCTGATGGCCCAAAAGCCCTGGTTGTCAATTACCGGAAAGAAGCGGTGATGGAGGCCACCCGAGATTTTTACCCCACATACTGCGAACAGCCCGAACTCAATGGAACAGGGGGAGGCCTGCTTTCAGCCCGGGCATTTCTGGAAAGACAGGACTGTGATCAACTCATCGTTACTATGGGTGATGTCCCGTTCGTCAAAGAGGCTACATACAGGTCGCTGGTCAAGGGCCTAAGCGACAATAGCTTAATGGTCCTTGGCTTCCGCCCGGAATCCAAAAAACAATATGGGGTCATGGAAATAGAAGGACCCCGGGTATGTAAAATAATCGAATGGAAATACTGGAGAGAATACCCGGAAGACAAGCAGCAGGCTTTTCAGGTCTGCAATTCAGGGATATATGCCGGAAAAAAAGAGGATATTCTCAGATATCTCCTGGTGCTTGCATCAAGACCTCATAAGGTTCAAAAAGAGATCAACGGAAAGTTGAGAGAGGTAAAAGAGTATTTTATTACGGATATTGTAGAATACATGCACAATGACGGACTACCTGTTGGATTTGTGATTTCAGAAAACGAAGATGAGGTGATGGGGATAGACGATCTTCCCGCACTTATAAAAGCCCAGAAAATTTTTAAGGAATGTACATTAAGTTAATGACATCGGGGTCCAAATAACAGCAAAGGGG
>JAIVXD010000136.1:0-6435 GCA_048636195.1 Anaerolineales bacterium | reverse complement strand
ACGCTTTTCTGGCAGAGGCGACATCGGCTGTTGTTGCACATCTGGCACTGATAGCAGTCCGGACATTTGGTTTTCTCATTTGGGTCCGTCGACAATATTAACTCCATCATTCAACCGATCAGGGTGGTCTTTTCGTCCATTTCTTTTAAATTTTTCCTGCTCTCGTATATAGTGTCTGAACGAAAAATAACAGTTTTCGGTCGGGCATTATCTACTCTTTCATTTTGCAATCTTTATCCCATTCAGGGCAGGCTTCTTTAACTGGAGTTTCGTATTTCAGCATACATTCATGGCAATCCATCTCAATGTTTGGAACATCACCGAATTTTTCCCTGATTTCCTCATCACTAAGGTGAGAAACTGCGCTACATCCACATTGAGGGCATGTTGTCTTGATTGTATATTTCTTATCTTTCATTATATACCTCCTGTTGAAAGTAACCGATACGGTTCCACAGTAATTAGCGGAACTCCATATCGCCATATTTACGGCTCTTTTTTATCAAGGTCTTTTATATATTGAGTTCCAAATTTCAAATTTTCGATCAGTTTTCTTACCCTTTCTTCAATATCGTCTCTGATCTCGCGCATGAATTCAATTGATTTTTCAAAAGGATCCGGCACGTTCCATTCCTCATTTGGTACACCCGGAAATTGGGGGCACACATCTTTACAACCCATTGATATGATCAAGTCTGGTTTTCCAAAGGGAGCAGCTTCCTCAATAGATTTTGGTTTGCGATAGGCCATGTCAATACCCTTTTCCTTCATAGCTTTTTCCGTTAGCTGATTTATCTCTTTTGCCGGCGCACTCCCTGCGCTATCAACCTCGATCTTATCCCCACCATGGTATTGGGCAAATGCACTTGCCATCTGGCTGCGGCAGGCATTTTCCGTGCAGACAAAGAGGACCTTTGTTCTGTTCAGAAAGGGTGTCACAAGGGCCTTAGCCTTTTCTTTTACTTCATTGAGGGCAGTGGGGTGTTTTTTTATGTCTCCTGATCCTTCAATCTGTTTGTATGTGAGAGCTCCGTCAAAACTCGCTCCAACCGCGTCAAAGAAGTATTTGGCCATAAGGGTAGTTCCTCCAAAGAGATTTTCCCCCTTTGTGGCCCCAACTGATAATAGAAACCCTTGCCGCCACTTTCTGCCAGGATCCGTGAGTCTGAATACATATCTCAGGGACCACAGGGCTTGAGACCGGTCAATGAGGGCCTTCATCTGGGCCGTAGGGCCGTAAAAGAAAATGGGTGTTGCCATTACGATGATGTCTGCTTGACGAAGCAATGGATAGACCTGCTGCATATCATCATCAATGGGACAAAACCCCTTTTTTTCACAGGTTCCACATTCCTGGCAGGGGGAGATATTCATGCGCGCCACATCCAGATTTTGTGTGTGGGCACCAAGTCTTTCTGCCTCAGCGAGAAAGGACGAAAGGAGAATACTGGTGTTTCCTTTAATACGCGGGCTTCCCTGTAATCCAAGAACAAACATTAAATCAATTCCTTTCCTTCATTGCTTGAGGGCAGCCTCCAATTGACCCACGTCCGTAATCGGTGCCTGGCAGGCATATTGCTCGCAGACGAAAACAGTGGGTTTATGATTCACCGGGGCCATGAATTCCGTATAGGGGGATAACCCGGAAAGCTTTTTACCCCCTAATCCTTGAGGCCGAAACAGTAAAACTTTATTGGGTAGAAATTTTCTATAAATGGCATTAATCATGGTTTGAGTGTCATCAAGTGTTGGGTCACCGGCAATAACGATTTCCCTGCTCGGGCCGACCACAAAATCAAGGGCCGCCAGTAGTTGAGTATGAGCTATGGGGTGCTCCGAAACCTGGGCGGAAAAATGCCGGATCAATTGCTCATATTTCTGCTCTAAGCCGATGTTTCCCGTCATGCGACCCAGGCGCAAAAAGTTAAGCGCTGCAACTGAATTGCCTGAAGGGAGGGCTCCATCGTATATCTCTTTGTTCTGCATGACAAGGGGTTCGTTGCCTTTTCCCGTGAAATAAAGCCCCCCACTTTGCTTATCCCAGAAAATATCTATCATTTCCTTGTTCATGGCAACAGCTTGTTCAAGATACGAGATGTCAAAAGTAGCTTCATACAATTCGATTAAACCCCACACCAGGAAGGCGTAATCATCCAGGTATCCAGGGTATGCTGCATCTCCCTGCCTGTACCTGCGCAGCAGCCTGCCATCGGCTGTCTTGAGATTTTTTAAGATAAAGTCAGCCGCCTTTCGGGCTGCGTCAGCATACGCTTGATCCCCAAGTGCCTGGGAGGCTTTTGCAAGGGCAGCGATCATAAGACCATTCCATGCAGTGAGTATCTTGTCATCCTTTAAAGGATGGATTCGTTTTTCCCGGACCATGAAAAGCTTCTGTCTTGCGTCTTCTAAAACGGTTTCAAGCTCTTTCAGGCCCATACCTTCTTTCTTGGCAAAGGTCTCTGGATCTACCGGGATATGGGGAATACTGAGGCCATCTTCAAAATTACCGGCATTGCTGATATCGTAAAAACGGCAGAAGAGATCACCGAGCCTGTCTCCCAAATGTTTTTTCACCTCCCCGGGAGTCCAGACATAGAATAACCCTTCTTTGCCCTCGCTGTCAGCATCTTCTGCACAATAGAAACCACCCTCGGGGGCGGTCATATCGCGCAACACATAGGTGAGTATTTCGCGCACTACCTGGCTAAATTTTGCCTTTCCTGTTGTCTGATAAGCCTCTGTGTAGGCCATGGTCAGCAAGGCTTGATCGTAAAGCATCTTCTCAAAGTGCGGGACAAGCCACTCCCCATCCACTGAATAGCGGTGAAAGCCCAGCCCGATCTGGTCAAAAATGCCGCCTCTACGCATGGCATCAAGGGTCTTTTCTACCATTTTTAGAGCTGATGGGTCGAAGCTCCGTTTGTGCCATCTCAGAAGGAAGGTGAGGTTATGTGGCGTTGGGAATTTGGGTGCAGTGCCAAATCCGCCCCAGTTCGGATCAAAGGCACTCGCAAGCTGTTCGTACGCTTTCTTCAAGGTGTCAGAGCCTACAGCATGGCCTGGCCCCCCTGCATTAGAGGACTTAATGGCCTGAGTAATTTCTTCGCTCGCCTTCAGAATCTTCTGCCGGTCGTTTTGCCAGATTGAAGCGATCTGGCTTAGTAGATCCATGAAACCGGTCATTCCCATCCGGCTCGACTTTGGGAAATAGGTGCCTGCGAAGAACGGTTTGCTCTCGGCAGTCATGAAAATGGAGAGGGGCCATCCCCCGCGTCCTGTCATAGCCTGACACACGGACATGTAGATATGGTCCACATCCGGGCGTTCTTCACGGTCTACTTTTATAGCGATAAAATTTTGATTCAGAATCCGGGCAACCTCTTCATCTTCAAACGACTCGTGAGCCATAACGTGACACCAGTGGCACGTGGCATATCCAATGGAAAGGAAGATGGGTTTGTCCTCATTCCTGGCTTTACGGAAAGCCTCCTCACCCCAGGGAAACCAGTCCACCGGGTTTCCGGCATGCTGTAGGAGGTATGGGCTCTTTTCATCAATCAAACGATTTGAAGTTCTTTTCTGTTTTACATCAGCAGAATACACATGATCTCCTGAGTAGGAAAATAAAAGGAAAACCGATAACAAAAGGATGAGCCTGAATTTTTGCCTCACCATCCGCAATGCACCTTTGAATATATAGTTCTTCCTTCTCAATGCCGGAGTCCCACTTCAAGAGTTAGGAGGTTGAGTCAAAGTCCAAGCCCAGGGGGAGGTGAAAAATCCCCCTCAATCCCCCTTTACAAAAGGGGGAGGCTAAGATTCCCTCCTTTTCAAAGGAGGGCAGGGTGGTAAATCTCCCCATAAGCGCTAAGTTATTTTGTAAACATTCACAGCTTACATTTATGCTATACGGGGTTGTTTTGAAAGATGAACATCGAACATCGAACATCGAACGTCCAATGTCGAATCAAAAACAAACATCCAATACCGAACATTCAACCACGCCAAGGCGTAGTTTCTTTTCAGCCGTTTTGATACTCGTAACAAAAATCTTAATTAATTCTTCTGTTTCCTGTAAAATATCATCTAATAGTTCAGGTTTTAAACTCTGTTTCTTCATATTTTCCCATTCAATATTCGATGCCTGGCGTGATTGGACGTTCGATGTTCGATGTTCATTTTTTTTAGTCTGTCCCGGGCAAAAAACAACTTGGCGCTTATGGTAAAGCTCCCTCTTGCTTATTCTTTCTCAAACTGATCCTTGGATGCTCCACATACGGGGCAGGTCCAGTCATCGGGAATCTTTTCAAATGTGGTTCCGGCCTCTACACCGTTATCCGGATCTCCCTCCTCAGGATCATACACATAACCGCAAACTGTACACACATACCTATCCATAATTTAATCCTCCTCATTTAGTTTTGATGGTGCAGAACTTTCGGAACATTGCAATTCAATGCGAAAGTCAGCATGTTGTAAATTAATAGGGCAGGGCATGAACATGTTAAGATCTATAAACTTTGTCAAGTTTTTTTTACGCTGTGCCACTGATTAAGCTGCTTCAAGCTCTCGCCTGTCTTTCATATCCATAAGGACCCTTTCCCTGGTCTTGTCAATACCGAGGGCCTTCCTTTTCTTGTCAATATGCGCAATCATCATGTGCGCCATTTCATGAGGATCTGGGCTGAATCCCCATTTCCCAAATCCTTGTTCTTCAAGACCATCAAAAAGAAGCTTGTGAAATTTGGTTCCCTCAATGATTGGAAAGCTCACACCGAATACGGTGTAGACGCCGGATGCCACAAAATAGTGACCAATGGAGATGGCCTTCTCGCTCATCCATTCCGGCGCAGCCCCGGCAGCGGGAAGATCAGCAATGCTATCACCAAGCCCTCCCGTACGAACCATTTCCGAGGCTGCAATCAGGATACGGCTGTTATCCACACAGGCACCCATCCCCAGCACAGGTGGCATACCTACTGTCTCACACACCTCTCTCAGGCCAGGTCCTGCCATATATGCGGCTTCGGGTGTGTAGAAGCCTGCCTTGGCAAGGGAGAGCTGGGAACACCCGGTCTGGAGAACAAGGACATCATGTCTAATCAGCTCCTTGACCAGCTCCACATGCACCCAGTCATGTTTGACCCTCGGGTTCGTACAGCCGACAACGCCTGCCACTCCACGGATTCTTCCATTGATGATATTGTCATTGAGCGGTGTATAGGAAGCCCTGAAGGTTCCACCCAGGTAATAATTTATGGATTCGTGGGAGAAACCATGAACCCCCATGGTGGTTATATTGGGGATTTCAACGGGCAGTTTACGGTTTTTGAATCTCACAATTGCCATTTCAACGATTTCGTCCGTGCATTCTCTGGGTTCATGTTCATGGAATTCAATATGTTCCGCTCCCTCAATATGGCACCTCGGATTGGTGGTGAAAAGCTTTGTACCGTAACACTCAGCCACTTTTGCCAGTCCCTGTTTAATACACTGCACATCTACAGCCATGGCGTCCACCGCGCCAGTAATCAAAACCGCTTCAGTTGACATGAAGTTTCCTGCATGGGGGATCCCATGCCTTGAAAGCATTTCAGACCCGGAACAGCACATCCCTACGAGATTAATCCCTGTGGCACCTGAATCTTTGGCCGCCTGTACCAGGGTGGGGTCGTTGACGGAGTCCAACATAGACTCAAAGAGGTTAGGTTCATGGCCATGGATAATGACATTGACCTGGTCCTCCTTCAAACAGCCCATATCGACTTCGCCCCTTACAGGCATAGGCGTGCCGAATAGTATATCCGAAATCTCCGTAGCGACCATGGAACCACCCCATCCATCGGCAATTGCAGTGCGTGTGCATTGTTTGGTGATATTCTCATAATGCTGGTCAACCCCCATATGGGTTCGGTGCAATAACTCCATGATTTCCCGCATGGCACCCCTGGGAACAACGCCATGCTTGCGCCAGGTCTCAAGGGTCTTTTCAGGCACCCTTTTGACGAAAGGAATTTCGCCCTCCACCTGGATATAGGTACGTTCCAGTTCCTTGTAAAGATCTTTGGCAATGTCAGTTACTTCCCTGCCTTCTACTTCTATGCCGATCTCTCTCGCCACCTCTTCAAGCTTAATAGGGTCTTTAATGGTGTAGTCTTTTATGTTCCCATTGACTACTTCCCTGAATACGTCCAGCATGCTCATGCCGTGGTCGGTATGGGCCGCAGCACCGGTGGCCACCATGCGGGCAAAATTGCGAGCCATAATGGTATCAACAGTAGCACCGCATACGCCAACCTTTCCGTAAGGATCTTTGGCGTTCAATCGACAGGGACCCATGGAACAATGCTTGCAGCAAGCCGATTGTGCACCGATCGGGCAGGGTTTCATTGAAGCTGCGCGATGAAAGGCGGTTTCTACGCCGTCCTTTTCGGC
>JAIVXD010000135.1:438-6440 GCA_048636195.1 Anaerolineales bacterium | reverse complement strand
CTGACGGTCCCGGTATTAATAACCGGTACTTTTGACTCTCCGAAGTTTCGGCCTGATTTGGAGGGGATGCTGAAACAAGGTCTCACAGAGGGTATCCCGGACACCGATGAGCTGCAAAAGCTTCTGCCAGGGAAAAGCGGGGATAAAGGTGAGTCGAAAACGCTCGAAGAAACGGCAAAGGGTCTTCTTAAAGGATTTAAATTAGGAAATTAATTATTTGTTCATGTCCTGTAACTCGCATTGATTGATACATATTCGTGGGTGAGATCGCAGGTGATAATCCGGTCCTCAAAATCGCCCTGGTGGAGATCTATGGTAATAGTGTATTCTTTCCGGACCATTATTTCGGCTGCCTTTTTTTCTGCCTCCTGACCCTTTCCCAGTCCCGCTGACACAATCAGTATATCATTAACCCATATATCGACCTTCTCCTCATCCATTACAATATCTGCCCTTCCGAGGGCAGCCATGATCCTGCCCCAGTTGGGATCCTGGCCGTAACAGGCAGTCTTGACAAGGCTGGAATTACCCACCGTCCTTACAGCTTTCAGGGCATCGGAGGCACTATGGGCGCCTTTTATCTCCATATGTATCACTTTGGTGGCACCCTCTCCGTCTCGCACGATCATCTGAGCCAGCTCACCCATGACAGTCTCCAGGCCCCGGGCAAACCCTTTAGAGTCCGCTTCTGTCAGGGCCGTGTTCCCTGCCATACCATTGGCCATGACCAGGACCGTGTCATTGGTGCTGGTGTCTCCATCTACCGTGATTCGATTAAATGTGGTCTCAACCGAGGAAGAAAGTACGCCGTTCAAGTCATGAGAATCGATCCGGATATCGCTTACAATAAAGCAGAGCATGGTGGCCATATTCGGCATGATCATGCCAGCACCTTTGGCAACGCCCAGAATCCGGTAAGGTCGTCCCCCGGCGTGGCCCTCAAAATGGCTGATCTTGGCAAATGAATCCGTGGTCATAATTGCCTGGGCCGCCGTTGGTATTCCATCTGGGGAAAGACGTTCAACCAGGGCGGGCAGGGCTTGTGCAATCCTGTCCACATTCAGTGGTTGACCGATAACGCCTGTGGAGGCCACAAGCACCTCATCAGACCCAATACCCAGCTTATCCGCCACAAGTTCAGCAGTTCGGCGGGCATCATTAAACCCTGCTTTTCCGGTGCAGGCATTGGCATTTCCCGCATTGGCGATAATGGCCCGTGCCCGTCCGTTTTTAGTATGTTCACGGGTCAGGATAACAGGAGCTGCCACGACTTTGTTGGTGGTAAACACTCCTGCAACTGCCGTTTCCCTTTCTGAAAAAATCAGTGCCAGATCCAGTTCCTTGTCTTTTTTAAGGCCTGCCTTCACTGCTGAAGCCTTAAAGCCCTGAACCATATGCTCACTTTGTTGCGTCATTTATTAGCCCCGCAGCACTTTTTATACTTCTTCCCGCTGCCACACGGGCAGGGGGCATTTCTCCCTATCTTCTTTTCCTTGCGTCGTATCGTGACAGGCTGTGACCCGTCTCCCCCGTGGCTTAATTGTAAAGGTTTTTTCTTCTTCCTCGGTATCTCCTCAGGTCGTTGCCGTATCAGTTGTATCCGGAAAAGGGTGTTCAGGGTCTCCTCCCGAACCCTATCCATAAGCTCTTCAAAAAGGGAAAATCCTTCCTTTTGGTACTCTTTGAGAGGATCAAGTTGTCCGTAACCCCTGAGACCAATGCCCTCCTTCATATGTTCCATGTCCTGAAGATGGGCCACCCACTGGTTATCGATGATCTGAAGAATCACAAACCGCTCAAGCTGCTCCAGGTCTTCCTTTCCAAATAGTTTTTCCTTCTGCTGGTAGGCGCTTCGGACCTGTTCTCCGACTAAATCAGTCAAATCCTCCCATTTCAAGGCGTCAAAGGCCTCTTCTCCAATATCTTCCGGGCCAATTTTTAGCCGGAATCCGAACAGCCTGGAAACATTATCCGTCAGGCTCTGGATTTCCCAGTTTTCCGAGTACTCCTTGGGATCGATCCATTTTTCCACCAGTGCCGCAACCTTCTCCTCTATCATTCCCTCGATAATCTCTCCGAGTCCATGGCCATCCAGGATGTCTTTCCGAAGAGAATAGATGATCTCCCGATGTTTGTTCATTACATCATCATATTCGAGCAAATGCTTTCTTATATCAAAGTTGTGTCCTTCCACTTTTCTCTGGGCATTCTCGATACCCCGGGAGATTAAGGCGTGTTCAATAGGTTCGCCCTCTTCCATGCCCAGACGCTCCATGATGGATGAGATCCTCTCAGACCCAAATATCCTCAGAAGATCGTCTTCAAGGGAAAGATAAAAGCGTGATGAGCCGGGATCACCCTGCCTTCCTGAGCGGCCCCTGAGCTGGTTATCGATACGACGGCTCTCGTGTCTCTCTGTACCCAGGATGTGAAGGCCACCCAATGCTATTACACCTTCGCCAAGGACAATGTCGGTTCCACGACCTGCCATATTGGTGGAAATGGTCACATTTTTTTTCTGCCCGGCATTGGCGATAATTTCCGCCTCCTTCTGATGATGCTTGGCGTTGAGCACGGAATGGGGAATTCCTGCCCTTACAAGCATCTTATCCAGGATTTCCGATTTCTCAACGGAAACGCTTCCCACCAGGACAGGCTGACCCTTGTCATAGAGCTCTTTGATCTCTTCCACAACGGCCTTAAATTTTTCCCTCTCAGTCTTATAAATCACATCGGAATAGTCGGTTCGGATCATCTTCTGGTTTGTGGGAATGACCGTCACATCCAGCTTATAGATATTGTTGAATTCAGCCGCCTCAGTATCGGCCGTTCCGGTCATTCCGGCGAGTTTTTCATACATCCTGAAAAAATTTTGAAATGTAACTGTCGCAAGGGTCTGATTCTCTCCTGCAACACTCACACCCTCTTTGGCCTCCACGGCCTGGTGCAATCCGTCACCCCAGCGGCGGCCCGGCATCATACGGCCTGTAAACTCATCAACAATCATTACCTGACCGTCTTTGATAACGTATTGGACATCCTTTTCAAAGAGCCAGTAGGCCTTGATAAGCTGCTGGGTCGAATGCAGGAGCTCCGATGTTCTCATATACTGGTCTTCAAGTTCCTTGAGGCGTTCAGCTTTTTCCTCGTCACTCAATTGCTCATCTTCCCGAACAGAGTGGCTATCTGCATCTATGTCAGGGAGCAGAAAATCACCAAGCCCACCACTCGAAAGCAACTTGATCCCTTTCTCACAGAGTTCTACTGAATTGCTCCGTTCATCAATGACACAGTAAAGGGTCTGATCCAATTCAGGCAAAAGCTTTTGTGAACTCAGCATGCTCTCTGTCTTATCGATCTGCTTTTTCAGGGCCTGATTCTCAGAAAGAATACCCAGAAAAACAGGATTCTTGGGATCACCCCTTTTGATCTGAAGGAGTGTTTCAATGGTCTTTTCCTGCAAGTCCCCTGACTCAAGTCCCTGCCGCGCCTCCGTCAGAAGTGAGCGGATGACCGAGGCCTGCTTTTTCTTCAAATTAATGACGAGAGGCTTGACCTCCATATAGATCTTGTTCTCACTATGCTCCACCGGGCCGCTAATAATCAACGGGGTCCTTGATTCATCAATAAGGATACTGTCGACCTCATCCACGATGGCATAATAGAAATCCCTCTGAACAAAATCGCTGTAGTCAAATTTCATGTTATCCCGGAGATAATCAAAACCAAATTCATTATTGGTTCCATAGGTGATGTCACATTCATATGCGTTTTTCCGCTCCGAATCATCCATCCCATGGACAATTACCCCTACAGAAAGTCCCAGGGCCTTATAAATCCCTCCCATCCATTCGGCATCCCGTTGTGCCAGATAATCATTGACCGTCACCAGGTGAACTCCACGACCCGTCAGGGCGTTCAGATAAAGGGGAAGCGTCGCAGCCAGGGTCTTCCCTTCACCTGTCTTCATTTCAGCAATCTTGCCCCGGTGAAGCACGATACCTCCGACCAGTTGAACATCAAATGGCCGCATTCCCAGGGCCCTCACAGAGGCCTCTCTCACCGCAGCAAATGCCTCCGGCAGAAGTTGGTCCAGGGTCTCTTCTCTTGATATTCGCTCTTTGAACTCGGCGGTCTTTGCCAGAAGCTCTGCGTCCGAGAGGGCCTGAACATCAGGTTCAAGACTGTTGATCTTGTCCACAAGGGGGGCCATTTGCTTCAGTTCCCGCTCATTTTTACTACCAAAAACACCTTTTATAACTTTTCCAAACATGGTTTCCTGCCGAATTATTGAAATTTATTAGACATTGGTGGCCTGTATCATATTACTGGATCGACAAAACCCAATGCCGCTAATATTAAAAAACTTTTACTCTCAAAAATCAAGGAATTATATGCTGATGCTGATGTGTCTTTGCTGAGACCGGCAAAGAATCCTGAGTTTGAGATGGGAAGGATGGGATTAATTAAGGATATATCGCAGGGGATCAACAGCAACCCTGTTCAGATGAACCTCATAGTGCAGGTGAGGTCCAGTAGATCGGCCACTATTGCCTACGAGGGCAATTGTTTCACCCCTCTTAACATATTGACCTTTTTTTACAAGGGCCTTTTTGAGGTGGGCATATCTGGTGATCACACCATAGCCGTGACTAACGGATACCACCTTTCCATATCCACGGTCCCGATAGATTTTTGACACGATCCCATCTGCCGGGGCAACGATTGGTGCGCCCATCCTGGTGGCTATGTCAATTCCCCTGTGGAATTCCTTTTTGCCCGTAAAGGGAGAAATTCGATACCCGAAACGTGAACTCAGCCATCCTTTGGCTGGCCAAATTGATGGTGTGGAGGCAAGAAGTACTTTTTGATTCTCGAGGAATTTGTGAAGCTCGGTTTTATCCTTTTCACAAAGCGCTATTTCACGGTCAAGGTTATCTATTGCACTGTGCATTGAACGAACGAGGTCTTTATGGGTTTTGGCCATATTATATTGAGGCTGCAACAGGATCGGGTCAGAGCCACCAACACCCTGAAACTTTTTCTTGTCTTCACTGGTTTCCAGGTTAACCATAATCCTTAATTTACGATCAAATTCCCTCAGCTCGTACAATTTTTGGGTGGTCTGATCAATTCGCTTTGCCAGGTGGTCTAACTGCCTCTTCTGCAGCTCGTTTTCCTTCTCCAACCGAACCAGCTGAGGTGAATGGGTTTTTAAGGACTGGTAATCCCGGATGATAAAGACGAGGAAGGCTGCACAAGAAACAAGGATGACAACAAAAAAGACGGGCAGAAAACTTGGGATCTTAAATCGCTTGACCCTGTTTGTTGCATCAGGTACCAACAGTATTGTAGTTTTTTTAAAAGCCACAAGATACTCGAACTAAAGGGGAATTGTAACATCTCAATAAGCCCGGGCATTCCGACTGCTTCCCCCTTTTGCAAAGGGGGATTGAGGGGGATTTTTTCTAATACAGCCCGAATTTATTGAGAACTTACGAGGAATTTCACTAAAAATTTATGTTAGCATATCCGGATATACAGCGTCAACCCCCAGCAAGTTTTTTGACAACTGACATCGTTTTAAACTATCGCGGAGGAATAAATGGAATTTTCATACACTCAAAAAAGAGAATCTCACAGCTATGCGCAAAGATCAGTAGCCATGGGACCGCAGGGTATGGTTGCGTCGAGCCAGCATTTGGCGACTCTTTCCGGGTACAAGATCTTATTGAAGGGCGGGAACGCCTTAGATGCGGCAGTGGCCATGGTCAGCACATTGAACGTTGTTGAACCTCATTCCGTGGGAATAGGCGGAGATGCCTTTGCCCTCATTTATCTGGCCAGACAAAACAAAATCATAGGCATGAACGCAAGTGGAAGGGCACCCTATAAGGCTGATTTGGCATATTTCCATGAAAGGAAAATAAAGGCCATGCCAGAAAGAGGGATTTTGGCAACAACCGTTCCAGGAGCCTTGCATGGCTGGGCCCGAGCAGTGG
>JAIVXD010000135.1:0-428 GCA_048636195.1 Anaerolineales bacterium | reverse complement strand
TGGAAGTTTGAAGCTCGGCGATTTGTTCGAGGATGCTATATATTATGCGGAAAACGGATTTCCCGTTACAGAGGTTATTTCCGGCGAATGGAAAAAAGCGGAAGACATTCTTCTTGCTCATAGATCTGCTTCAAAAAGCTATCTAATTGATGGTAAGGCCCCGAAACCCGGTCAGGTTTTCAAAAATAAGCACCTGGCTCAAACCTACCGCAAAATTGCCCGTGAAGGCATTGATACGTTTTATGAAGGAAAAATCTGTAAGGCCATCGTGGACTTTTCCCATCAAAACGACGGGCTTTTTTCATTTGAAGATTTCAAGGCTCATACGACAAGCTGGGTAGAACCAACATCGACAGATTACCGTGGGTATACCATATATGAACTTCCTCCTAACGGGCAGGGCATTACTGCACTTGAGATGCTAAATA
>JAIVXD010000134.1:0-6510 GCA_048636195.1 Anaerolineales bacterium | reverse complement strand
CACAACAATTCTTGACCTATTAACGAGGGGGGACGCGAGGGGGGACGTTCGTGCAGAGCGTGCGCAACTCCCCAAAAAATGGACGAGGTTAAGCTTTCAATGTTCAACAGAGTTTACCATACGTTTTTGTCAAATCCGGTCAAAATAAATAAACCGGAATTGAGGAATTACGAATTGAGGAATTGAGGCATTGAAAACGTGTGCCTGACGCCTCTTTGGCTCATCCATGGGAACAAATCTCACATTCAGAAAATCACACCCTGTTTCTTCTCCTTCTCGAAAACCGCTGAATTCTTGAAGCGGATTCTTGCCTGGCTCGCCCATTTTCCCGGGCAAAAATGCTCAGGTGTAAGATCTGATCATCAAGTGAGAGTGCAAAGCCCGTAATCTTTCTCGATTCAATGCGGAGATCCCTGCCCAATCCAATAGACTCACGCGATTCAACATTGGCAGTCTGGGAAGATTTCATGAATCTTGTCACTTCGTTTTTAAGGGCCTTGTGCTCCTTTTCCGGATCAAACCAGTCAATGGCATCCAGGGCATAGCTTTCGATTAGTTTCTTAAAAGCCTTTGAAAAAGACTCGGGTTTTCCGAAGCTATCGAGGCCCACCACCTTTCCGTCGATCATAAATATTGCACCCACTTGAGAATCAATGAGCTTAAAATGTTTAACATATTCCTGGATTGATGGCATGTCTTTTTCATAAATACTGGCCATGGCCATGCTGGGGGATGTTGCCCCTCTCCTACCTGCCTTTTCAGATATTTCATTCCAGATGGCACCCTGATCTGACCGGTATTCTCCCGAGACCCTGACTGAATAGTGGACCTGTTCGGACTTCATGGCGCGCAATGAGGGCGACATGACACGGCTTTGACTGTAAAAGCGAGGGCTGTCGTATGACCACCTGCCCTGCTCCACACAGCTCACTGGGATTACAATGGTAGCGTTTCCCTGAATCAGTATGGTTGTGTTCACGATACGGTTCTGTTTGGCCCCTACCAGTTCCTCACCGTCCAGTATAAGGATCATCTGTGGTGATTTGTTGACAACCTTAAGATCAGGTACCGATCCCTCAGTATCCACCTCAACCACTTCCATCATGCCTTCAGTTAGTGCTTCGTCCAATAACAGGTATTCCAGATCTAAACAGTATGTTGATAGGAGAGGGAATATAGACAGGTTCTTAAAGGATTGTCTTCGGCCGACTTTGATCTGTTCCAGATAATTTTTGATAACGGTATCCATGTTGTGTGCCTCCTTTCAATATATCTCTCGCAGAGCACGCAGGGATCGCAGAGAGAAAAATAACATTGTGATAAAACCTCCCATTTCGGATTTTTGATTTGGGATTTCTTCTTTTTGGGGCCATGATAACAGAGGGCTTTGACAGATACGGTCACAACTCAAGAACTTTTTTTGAAGAAATTGCATTTTTTTCAATAACCCAAGGGAAGGAGACTATTATTTCTAGTGATTAGACGGGAAAGGCTGAGCGAGAGACTTGACGTAATCAAATAATTACGCTAAATTTGTTTCATGATTAAACCTGACAAAAGTCTGGTACCTGACTGGGACGAAGACAATATCAATCATATTGCTGAACATGGTTTGAGCCCCGAGCAGGTTGAAGAGTTGTATTACAGTGAAGGGCCATTTCCGACTCTGGCCGTTAAGCAAAAGAAAAAACGAGGAAAATCTGCCGAATATAGATACCGTCTGTGGGGTACAGACGCCTCCGGAACCTGTATCGAACTTATCGTAGCCCCCTATCCCCAATACGGGGTATGGCGCTGCGTAACAGCTTTTCCTATGTCAAACACCACCAAAAAAGCCTATTTTAAGAGGGTAAAAAAATGAGCAAACTTCCAAAAAAGACAAGAAATGGTCTCAAGAAAGAGGCCATCCAGTGGGACACCGCTATTTCGGGAGAGAGTCCTGAGCAGATTCAGGAATTGCTCAATGATGCAGAGCCTTTTAAGGTTCCCCGCCCTGCCCGTCAACCGGTCTCCCTCCGCATGGACCCCTTTGATGTGTCGATGATAAAACGACTCGCTCGCAAGAAAGGCGTACCTCACACCCAACTCATGGCAATGTGGCTTCGCGAAAGAATCGATAGAGAAAAGAGACTTCATGCCTCAGAATAAGACGTAACTAAGTCTTACTGCCGGTTAAAGATATTCAGAATTATCAACCTCTGTGATCCCTGCGGGCTCTAGCGACCACCGGGAGCGGGTGAGAGGGATGTTTAAGGAGGATTGCCATGGCCAGAGGGGACCAGTTGGGAAGGCAGTGGAAGATTATTCAGACTTTGAACTCTTCAAAGTTAGGGAAATCAGCAGCTGACCTGGCAGAGGAGCTTGAATGCCACCCGAGAACGGTTTACCGGGACCTTGAGGCACTGCAAGTGGCCGGGTTTCCTATTTACAATGAAAGAGTAGAAGGAAAACATCTCTGGTCGTTGCTTGATACAGTGAAACACCATATTCCCATTCCTTTCAACCTGACAGAATTGATGGCCCTCTATTTCAGTAGCGACATGATGAAGGTGTTCCGGGGAACTGTCTTTTATGATTCCCTGGAGTCCCTCTTCCAGAAAGTGAAAACGACCCTTCCCCCGGAATCAAAAAAATTCATTAAAAACGTGGAGCAGACCCTCCATCTGGGAATGAAACCTTATAAGCAGTACAGTAAATTCAAGGAGATCATCAACCGGGTCAATGATGCGGCCATCAACAAGAAATCCATCGAGATGGTCTATTACACCATGAGCCGGAAAAAGGAATCCAAACGAAAGGTGGATCCTTACAAAATCTGGTTCTTCAACGGGACCTTTTATTTGATCGGCCATTGTCATGTGAGGGATGAGGTCAGGATATTTGCCCTGGACCGGATCAAGATGCTCCATCAGACAAAGGATGCTTTTGAGATCCCAGAGGATTTCAGCCTCGATGAATTCGTCGGGCCGAGTTTCGGTGTATTCCAGGGAGAGCCTATTAAAACAAACATATGGTTTTCGCCCGACGTAGCCGGTTACATCAAGGAGAAGATCTGGCATGAGAGCCAAAAGGTAGAGCAACAGAGCGATGGTTCGATTATTTTCGAGGCGGAGGTGGCCGGCACTGAGGAAATCAAGTTCTGGATCATGAGCTGGGGTTCAAAAGCGGAGGTCCTTGAGCCGGAGTCTTTGAGAGATGAAATACGTGAAGAGGCCGAAGTGATACTGGAGAGATATAAGAAAATACCTGACAAAATGGCAGAAGAACATTTAAAAGCTTGAGCTTAACGGGGTCTGTAGACCTATTGCACAATTGAAAAATCGCCTGTTGGGAGTATAAAAGTGTTCCAATAACCTGTAAAACAAATCTGCTTTGGTATCATACGCCTATTCGTTCACCTTGATCGGAGCAAAGACATGACAATCTCCGTCAATGAATTGATCAATGAGGTGGGTATGACCTCCACAATTACGCTGATTATTTGTACTGTCATCATTGTTATTTTGTTAATAGGCATCTACTTTCGCCGCCGGGCAAAGAAGCGAGGACGGCCAGCCGGGCCATTGGAAACCGCCATTCAGCACGTTCTTACTAAAACCAAGGAGGAGAAAAAAATGGCAAGAGTTCGAAAAAGAAAGGTTCACTGGGATGCTTCAAATGGTTTGGGAGTGGTAGGTTATAAGCTCTATTGGGCAGTGGGTAAGGGAGTCAATTACGATTCTGATTTTGCCGATTTGGGCAATGTTACCGATGTTATTTTGCCTGATGACGTTCCTTCATTCCCTATTGATGCAGGTGATATAGAGCTCGCTGTTGTAGCCGTTGATCACATAGGAAATGAATCCGATATGACCAAATTGTATGCGCCTTTTGGTTTTACCGCACCGGATGCACCAACGGGCCTTACATTGGAGACCCTATAGAAGATTCGACACTTATAATCCTGTCAGTAGTCATGGTAGCTTTGGAAGTGGAAGGGGGGCGTTGTTGACTATGTTGAATAAGTATGGTCTTAGAAGGTAGATTGCTGATTTGAATCAGCGGCTATATCCAGGCAGTCAAGACTTGATGCCCCGGGTACTTTTCGCAATGTAATTGTCAGGGGGATAGAAAAAGGAAAAATTGTCAGGGGCAAGAAAGATGGACAGAATTTTGTAGGAATGCTTGAGCAGCTTATGGCAAGTATCATTGAGTTTCAGAGCGCTGGAAAGACATATAATATGTGGAAATCGCCCCTGAATTGACACAAAGCCACGTCTCGCTTATAATCCACCCTATCAAAAGCAGATGACCTATCCCTTTTTCTGTCAAATCGACCATCCTTTGGACTTGGAAGGCATCAGAAATGAAGTGCCGAAATGCCAACATGAGAATCCAGCGACAAAGAAGTTTCTTAGTAAGTGGGGGGTAAAGATATTTTTTGCCTGCCCTCAAGGATTGTTTTATTAGGACCATAATCCTCCAGGTGAAGTTAACGTTCTAAAAAGCGAATAGCGCTGTCAGGCAATGGCACATGTCATTTTTTTGGATGAAACTGAGGACAAGAACGTCCGTGAACAAGCCAGGAGAAATACCATGAGACGGAAAATAGGTTTTATAACCATTCTCGGGAATCTGATAGGCGCTTTATTGACCTTCGTTTATTTCCTCTACATCAATGTGGACCTGAACGTACCACAGGAGGCAGCCTCTTCACTCAATGAGGTGGTCTTTTTTGTCATTGGAATGGCTTTCATTTTCGCTGTAATTGTAGCAATCAATTCGCGGTGGTCCCGGCCTCTATTCCAGACCATGCAGGACGAGATATCAACGGAAGGGCCCAATGGGGCGTACCCCGAGAAGCTGAAAAGAAAGGCACTTCAACTGGTTCCGATGAATGCCGTAACCAGTCTTTTCGCCTGGATGATGGCCGGGTTCATCTTCGGTATGCTCAGGCCGATCATCCTTCATACGTTTTTCGGGATGGCGCCGGGGTCACTTACAGAGAGCCTGATGATGATTCTTGGTATTATAGTTATCGGCGGCGGCAGCACGAGCCTCTTCATTTTTTTTGCCACAGAAAGCATATGGCGTAAACAGATCCCCCTGTTTTTCCCGGAAGGAGACCTGAGTGAGGTGAAAGGTGTCTTCAAGCTGAGCGTGAAGGCGCGTCTTCTTGTTGTCTTTCTCATGATCAGCTTGATCCCTTTAACTCTGCTCGGGGTTTCTGCCTACGGCAAGGCTCTGGCATTGCAGACTGCCGGACCTGCATTGGGGGGCCAGATCATTTCTGGGTTATTGCTTCAAATCCTCTTTATCACCACAATAGGCGTTGTCCTATCTGTTACATTGTCGCTGGTTGTCTCCAAAAGCGTCTCTGCTCCATTGGAAGAGATGGAAACCGCCATGAAAGAGGTTGCCAAGGGAAACCTTGATGTCCGCATACGTGTGGTATCAAATGACGAGATCGGGGCTGTTGGCGAGGGGTTCGGCAGGATGATTAAGGGGCTGAAGGAGTCTGAAGCCATAAAGGAATCCTTTGGAAAGTACATCAGCCAGGAGATACGGGACGAAATCCTGTCCGGCCGGGTTTCCTTAGACGGGGAAATGACACGGGCGACGCTACTCTTCTCAGATCTCAGGGACTTCACCCCCTTTGTGGAATCGACCCACCCCAAACAGGTAGTGAGCATCATGAACCAGTATTTCTCCGAGATGGCAGAGGCGATCAAGAGAAATAACGGGCTGATACTTCAATATGTGGGAGATGAGATTGAGGCGGTTTTCGGCGCACCTGTTCCCCATGATGATCACCCGGATATGGCAGCCAGTGCCGCGCTTGAGATGAAGAGAAGATTGGTCCATTTAAACGAGAGGCTCAAGGCCCAGGGCGTGGCGCCATTTCGCCATGGGATCGGCATTCATACCGGGGCGGTGTTGGCGGGTATCATCGGGAGCAAAGAGCGCAGTTCCTATGCCCTGGTGGGAGATACGGTGAATTTGGCTTCCAGGATTCAGGGGCTGACCAAGGAGTTTGCCTGTGATATCATTCTGAGCCAGACTACTCATGATCTGGTGGCCGGCGCTTATCAAATGGAGCCGCTCCGCGCTGTGAGGGTAAAGGGCAAGAGCCAGGAGATATTGACCTACAAGCTTTTGAGCCATATTGGGGCCGGCTGATTTCTCCCATGACTCGCCTTTCCTGTCATGACGCGTGGGTATCTTGGAGCAGATATTCCTTTTTTCCGAGCCATGAAACTTGAAGAGCAACCACAACATCTTGTGGGTGCGCCTTTCTTAGACTGTTGATCCAAATGTGAAAGATTCCTATATGATACTTGAATCCAATTTTTACTATGAATATTTTGTATACTAAGCAATCTCCGATGTACAATGATTGCAGATACCTGTATCGAAGGTATCTTTGCAGTTCTAAAACCTGTGATACCTCCAACGAATCGGCAAAAATTATAGGCCATCAAAACCTGAGATATTTGAACTCCCCATGAGGAAAGCTGCGTTTACTGTTTT
>JAIVXD010000133.1:0-6525 GCA_048636195.1 Anaerolineales bacterium | reverse complement strand
CAGGGTTCAACGTTCAGGGTTAGGGACAAGGACAAAATGGAAGACCCTAAGGCCTCGTAAGACATGCTGGTTTTGCCACATAATTGCTAAATATCATGTTCAAGACCCGCCTGCCTCGCCTGTCATGTACGGAACGGGCATATCCCAAGAGGTCGGCAATGGCGGGCAGGTTTGTAGGGATGTGGAAGCGGTCGGTTTTCCCGTACAAAACGTTTACAAAATGACGTATGTGATGAGAATACAACCTTTGAACCCGTAAACGGCTACGTTTATCTTTAACACAATTGGAACAAATAAGCACCACTCAAATTTTACCAGGTGTAAGCATTGCCAGAACAGCTCCGGCTGCCGCAGCCAGGTTTGTGCTCACAAATATAATTTAGATATAGCCACAAAAATGCGCAAAACACACAAAAAATAGAATTTATATATCGTGATATCAATTAGTTATGGGCCTCAGAAATATAAATTTGGGCTTTTTACGATTCCGTCATAATGCAGATATGTTATAGTCCTGAGTCTACAAGGTGTATATGGGTTGCAGATTGTTCAAATGAATATGAATGTTTTATTTGCATTGAAATGATTTGCTTCATTAGATAAACTATATAATCTTATAGTTGGTTTTTCCATCCTTAAAAGGAGGTCAAACGATATGACTGATCGGATTAGAGCCCTACAAAAAGAGTTGCAGGAGGCATTATCAACGCGGGATGCGGCACTTTATAGGAAAATTCAACGTACACTGGGAACTCATCTCCAAAAAGCCTCTGAGAACCTGGATTGGCTTTACGCAAACATGCATCCTTACTTTTTCATTACCATGAAAGAAGAGATCGAGGCGATCGTTAATCTGGCCGGAGCGCTCCACAATATGGTAAATCAGCAAAAAATCACTCTCATAGACCAGGAAGAAAATCTCATCGTGGCTCGTCTTGATATCCCAGGTTCGCTATACGACACCCTGAAAACACTTCGGGAGCGCGACATCTCCTATGCTGAAATGATACACTCGTATGGACCTATCCCTGGTGCCAAAAGGGACCTGGAAATTCAGAAATTCGAGTTCAAGCGGATAAGCAACGAGGAAATCGCTGGGGCGGGGAAGGCGAAAATTCCAAAGGGGGCCAGGAAGGCTGTGGCTGCTGAAATGAAGCGCCTGTATCATGAGTTTGACCCAAAGGAACTGGATAAGGCTCTGGATCTCCTGTGGCATAACAACCAAACCTATGTGCGTATTTCACCCCCTGAGAGGATCGCAAGGATCCTGTGGCTTTTCCTTCAGGCTAAAAGGCATGACGGCCTTTACCTCGACGTGGAAAAAGCGGAACAAGTGTCCCGTTACAGGGAGTCACGTATCCTGTTCTCCGTGGGAAACCCAGAACAGAGGGGGTTTTTGGCTCAGGTAAGTGAGGTGTTCCAGCGGCTCAATATTGGAGTAAGACGTTCCTATTGTGTTAGCATTAGCACGGGAGTTCACCCGTATTTCCTTGGGACGTTCTATGTCACACCTCGTGATGGCAAATTGATAGAAAAGGATTCAGAACTATTCCGAATATTGAAGACGGAGCTTTACAATACACAGATTCTATCAACTGACAGGAGCACTTATACAAATTTTGTGGCAAACCGCATAATGACGGGAGAGGAGGCGTCTCTAACCAATGCATTCATTGCATTTTGCCACACTACCCTGTCCCATAGCCACCCGGATCGCTTTGACCTGGAGGTAATCAAGAGTGCCTTTCAATCTGATCCGGATTTTACGTTAAAACTTATACACGTTTTTAGAAACAGATTCGATCCAGATGTGAAAAACAGGCAAAAAGCATTTGAAAAAGCATTAAGCGAAATTAGTAAAGCTATCGAAAGCTACAACACTGGACACAGATATTTAGACGAAGTCAGGGAAACGATATTTCGAACCTGCCTCTTATTCATCTCCTACACTCTCAAGACCAATTTTTTTGTGCCAGAAAAGCACGCCCTGGCTTTTCGCCTGGATCCTGCGTACTTAGACGAGCTTGGACCAGAGTTCACCTCGGACCTGCCCCAGGACACACCCTTCCGAATCACCTTCTTTTTCAGCCGATACGGGATGGGATATCACATTGGCTTCTCGGATATTGCCAGGGGGGGGTGGCGGACCATTATCTGCCAAACTCAGGACGAGTATACCACAAATACCAACACCCTTTTTCGTGAGGTCTTCGTTCTTGCCCACACCCAGCACCTCAAAAACAAAGACATTTACGAAGGAGGGTCCAAACTGACAGTGGTCCTTGACGCAGAAGACTTCGATTCTCCTGAGTCTGTCACCCAGCGCCTTTACAAGGCTCAATATGGTATAAACAATGCGTTTCTCGATATTTTTGTGACTGAGAACGGTCATGCTAAAAACCCACGAGTAGTGGACTATTATGGAGAGGATGAGCCCATTGAACTGGGGCCTGACGAGAACATGCATGATTCCATGATCGAGCATATTGCTATGCAGTCCGTGAAGCGTGGGTATATTCTTGGTATAGGCATTATGTCAAGCAAGCGCGTGGGAATCAACCACAAGGAGTATGGCGTCACTTCGAGGGGCGTGGTGAAGTTCGCAGAGATTGCCATGAGGGAAGTCGGTATTGACATTTACAAGGATGCTTTCACAGTGAAGTTTACCGGTGGAACCAACGGGGATGTGGCAGGGAATTGCATCCGTCTCTTGCTGGAGCGGTGCCCTCAAGCGCAGATCCAAAGCATTGTAGATGGAACAGCAGGATTGTTCGACCCGGATGGAGCAGACCGGGGAGAGTTAGATAGGTTGGTGCTTAAGAGCGATTTGGACCACTTTACACCGGAGGCGCTTCACCCCGGAGGTTTTATGCTTTTTCGGCGGGAACGTCGAAAAGACGGTCTACGAGAACTGCACAGGAAAGTGATCCGCACAGATTCGGGCGTTGAGGAGCACTGGATCACTGTGGATGAGTTTCACAGGGAAGTCGACGATCTGGTCTTTTCGGTTTCAGCAGATCTCTTCCTTCCTTGCGGGGGGAGGCCGGAGACCATTGACGGAAATAATTGGAATAGGCTTTTTGCTGGTGATGGAACCCCCACCGCCAGGGTGATCACGGAAGGGGCGAATTCCTTCATTACTCCTGAGGCTCGGGTAGAAATTCAGAAGAGAGGTGTAATAATTATACGCGATGCTTCGGCCAATAAGTGCGGTGTGATTTCCTCCTCTTACGAGATTATCGGCAACCTGCTCATGAAGGAGAAGGAGTTCCTTGATCATAAAGACGCTTATGTGAAAGATGTGCTCGCTATCCTTGATAAGAGGGCTGAAGAGGAGGCGAACCTGATCTTCAAGAGGTATCGCGAAAGTGAGGGAAGACAGCTATATACCGAAATCAGTCATTCCATTAGCACAGAAATAAATAGGCACTATGCCAGGCTGTTTGACTTCTTTCAGGGCCAACCAGAATTGTCAGACCAGCCGCTTTTCCGAAAAGTGCTCTTGAATCACCTTCCCTCCTTTATCAGGGAAAACCCGAAGTATCGAGCGCGGGTAAAAAATTTGCCACCGAAGATCAAATCTGCCATCCTTGCAAGTGAGATTGCCTCGTCTATCGTGTATCATGGCGGCTGGAAAATTGATTTTGAAAGTAGACTTAAGGGATATTTAAAGCAGCAATTTGCCTGATAATGGAGAACATTACACCTAAAACGTACGACAGATACATCAAAGCACTTACGGATATCAGCCGGGCCATTACTTCCGATCTGTATCTGGAAGATATTCTTAAGCTTATTGTAATGGTCACAGCCAAAGTGACAGGAGTTGAAATATGTTCTTTGTGGCTCATAGACGAAAGCAAAAGCCCGAAGAAGATCCGTCTGAAGGCCACCCAGGCAATTGACCCGGAATACTTAAAGGACCGCTCATTAAATATGGATGAAGGGGTGGTGGGATTTGTGGCCACTCATAACAAACCACTCATCCTTATGGATGTATTAAAGGAGCCCCGGTTTAAAGAAAAGGAGATGGCCAAAAAGCTTGGGCTGGTATCAATGGTCAGTGTGCCGCTTCAAGCAAAGGAAAAAAAGGTGGTAGGGGTTTTTAACTGTTTTACCGCAAAACCTCATGAGTTTTCCGAACCAGAGGTAAACCTCATAACGGCCGTTGCCAATCAAGCGGCCGTTGCCATCCTGAACACTGAGCTCATGGTCAAAACCAAAGTGATCCAGGAGGAGCTTAATACCCGCAAGCTTGTGGAAAGGGCAAAAGAGATACTTATGCGCCAACGCAACATGAATGGGGATGATGCCTTCCGATGGATACAAAAACGCAGCATGGATTCCCGTAAATCCATGCGCGATGTAGCCGAAGCAATCCTGCTTTCGGAGGAATTAGGATATTATTCCAGTATACCTCACGCCTTAAAGTAACCCTTTAACATTTTTGTTTTCCTATCACTAAAAAAAGATTTGACAAACCAAATAGATGTGGGTAATAGGTGAAAGCTTCGCACAAAGGCGTGTGGAGTCTTTTCTTGGAAGTAGACAAAGGCGTCTTGCTCCTATTGGGGGGTAGATGCCTTTTTTTATTCGCGTTTCTGGGGATTAATCAAAGCCACGTCCTCTCCCGAATAACGGGATCTTCGATGGGCTTGGATTCTTTACTCTCTTACTTCAACGGACAACTAACAACGATCAACAGACATCGCTAATTTTCAAAGGAGGAAAATTATGAATCTACATAGACCCAATGCTAATGACGCTCTTCAAACCAAAAATCGTTCTCGGAATGTGGTCCCTCAGTCCGGCATATGCAGTAGATGTATTGACGGATGCAAGGGAAATTGCGATTTGTTCAGGGCTACTTTCCGGGGGAGAGAACTCCTTTACCCGGAGCCTTTCGGGAGCGTAACAGCAGGCGCGGACAAAGACTACCCGGTTGATTATTCCCACCTGAATATTATGGGATATGCCCTGGGAGCAAAGGGAGTGGAACCAGATCCTGATAAAGCCACTTTTCCGGCGGTTAATACTGAAACGTCTTTTGGCGTCACTGAAAAGGTAAAGATGAAAGTGCCCATATTCACCGGTGCCCTTGGCAGCACTGATATTGCGCGCAAAAACTGGGAGCATTTTGCAATAGGGGCTGCCATAAGCGGTATCAGCCTGGTTTGCGGTGAAAATGTAGTGGGAATTGATCCGGAACTGGAACTCGACAGCAATGGCAAGGTCACAAAATCCCCTGAGATGGACCGTCGTGTCAGAGAATATCGGCGCTACCACGAGGGCTATGGGGATATTTTTGTTCAGATGAATGTTGAGGACACGCGCAACGGCGTAGCCGAATATGTCATTGAAAAACTTGGGGTAGAGACCATTGAGCTAAAATGGGGCCAGGGCGCAAAGTGTATTGGCGGGGAAATCAAGGTAGACTCCTTAAAGCGGGCAATAGAATTGAAAAAGCGAGGTTATATAGTAACCCCTGACCCGGAAGACCCCGCTTCCCAGGCAGCTTTTAAGGCCGGTCCTCTGAAGCAATTTGAGCGCCATTCCCGCCTCGGATTCATTGACCAGGAGGGCTTTATGAAGGAGGTAGAAAGGGTTCGAAAGCTCGGCGCCAAACGTATAACGCTCAAAACAGGCGCTTATCCTATGAGAGAGCTGGCCATGGCAATACGATGGTCCAGCGATGCAGAAATAGATCTCTTGACCATTGACGGAGCACCGGGCGGTACGGGCATGAGCCCCTGGAGGATGATGAGCGAATGGGGTATACCCTCCATATACCTGCATTCCATGGCGTATGACTTGTGCGAGCGTCTGGCCCAAAAAGGTAAACGGGTGCCGGATATCGCTTTTGCGGCAGGTTTTTCCTCAGAAGATCATGTGTTCAAGGCATTGGCTCTGGGAGCCCCTTACTGTAAGGCCGTCTGTATGGGTCGGGCCTTGATGATCCCAGGTATGGTGGGCAAGAACGCTGAAAAATGGTTGAGAGGCGAAGATGGCGGGCTTCCAGCGACAGTATCAAGGTTCGGTTCCACAAAGGAAGAAATATTTATGAACTATGAGGTCCTGAAGGCGAAATACGGCTCCGAAGTAGATGATCTTCCATTGGGGGCTATTGGTTTATACAGTGCCACAGACAAAATAAGGGTGGGACTACAGCAAATTATGGCAGGTTCCAGGAACTGGGAGGTTCAATACATAAGCAGAAAGGATATATTTTCTCTTACAGAGGAATGTGCCAAAGTAACAGGCATTCCATATGTCATGGATGCTTATAAGGAAGAGGCACTTGAAATCATTGATGCCTAGCGCCCCGTCTCAAAAGCTTAGTGCCTTAAAATGGCAACATGAAACATTCATATAAACTCATACATTTCACCCATCTGTGGGGGACGGGGAAATACGAAATTTGAAACTCGAAACTCGAAACAAATACAAATGACAAAAATATCAATGACCAAAACAAGAAATGGTCGTATCATGAGGTTTTTGTTTAGAATTTAGAAAATTCGCATT
>JAIVXD010000132.1:0-6533 GCA_048636195.1 Anaerolineales bacterium | reverse complement strand
CTGACAATAATAATGCTTATATGGGGTGTTTTTGCAAAGTTTGGAATCTTGTCTGGCTGATGAACAGGATAAGTGAAGAATATTTTTTTAATGAACTTAGTTCTCTTCGCTCCCAATTGGAATGTTGGAATACTGGAATGTTGGAATACTGGGCTTTGGGAAAATGGGGCAGCGTTTTATTGTCAAAATTCCTCTTTGAACGGAAGCCAAGAAGGTTCGCCAATGAGTTGCTTCCTTATTAAAACCAATCCCGCTAAAGACGGGATCTTCGACTTTCCAACATTCCATCATTCCATTATTCCATGTGTTGCACATAAGCACAGTCCCCAACAAACCCTTGTGATTTCGGTGTTTTATAGAAATTGCGAGATCTTTAAATAAGGAAAGCACATGTCAGAGTCCATTACCATAGCAAATAACGAAAGGTTTACCTTTGGATTCTATTTTCAAGCCCTGACAAGAATATTGGGCTCTCCAAGGCAATTCTTTAGTGAGTTACCTGAAAATATGGTGTTCAGGAAACCCTTTGGCTTTTTGTTAGTATCCAGCCTGTTTTTTACCGGGGCAAGCCTCACATGCATTCATGAGAAACCCGTTCTTATGGCCGGCATATTGCTGATAAACGCCGTTGGCATGCCTCTTATCGCGGCAGGTATCGGTTTTATGGCCATGACCATGACCATTGGTAAACGCGTGACATTTACAAGGCTCTTCGCCGTGTATGCCTTTGCCGCAGGAGTGACCCTGCTTGCATCCTGGATTCCTCTGTTTGTCTGGCTTACCGAGCCCTGGAAATGGCTGCTCATAGCCATGGGCATGGTCAAAGGGTGCGGATTTAAATGGATGCAGGCGTTTTTGATTATTGGGCTTTCCATATTTGTTCTGGTGCTGTTCTTCTGGTCTCTCGGGCCGGTGATTCTTTACATCAGGGGGCTTGCTGCTTAAAATAATTAGGATAGGAGGTTTATGCAATGAGTAGCACAAAAAAAGTTTTAATGGTGGATGATGAAGAACAGTTTAGAGCAACCACTAAGAAACTCCTTAATAGACGAGGATTTGAGACAATTTTGGCTGGCAGCGGTGAAGAGGCCATTGAAAAGCTTAAAGAGAATCCCGATGTGGTCATCCTGGATATAAAGATGCCGGGTATGGATGGCCATCAGGCCTTGCAGGAGATCAAAAAGCGTTCGCCCGACCTCCCAGTGATCATGCTCACCGGGCACGGAGCTATGCCCTCTGCCAGGGAGGCCTTGGTTGAGGGGGCATTTGATTATCTTTCAAAACCCTGCGATATGGATATTCTGGCCTCCAAAATAGAGGAGGCGTGCCAACATGGGAAAAAGGAGTGGCCTCCTGAAGAGAAAAGTGTCATGGACGTGATGATCCCCCTTGAAGAATATACAACCCTGAAGGGGGAGCAAACCGTCAAGGAGGCCATTTTCAGTTTAAAAGCATCTTTTGCTTTAAAGGTTTCCACCAGTCGGATTATGGAAACAGGGCACCGCTCCATCCTCGTATTCGATGACAGGGGTAAGGTGCAGGGACTCCTGGCAATTGTGGACTTACTGGAAGGGATCATGCCTGCCTATCTCGGTGCGCCGAAGCCATCTATGGCAGACAGTATCCAATTTTCACCCATGTTTTGGAGGGGTATGTTCATTCGACAGGTGGAAGAACTGGGTGAAAAGAAAATTAAAGATATCATGTCCCCAGCCCCCCTTACTATCGATGGGGACTCAAATCTCATGGAAGCCGCCGGGATGATGATCGAGAATAGGGCCAGAAGGCTGGCTGTTACAAGATCAGGGGAGATTGTAGGCGTGATTAGGGAGCAGGACCTGTTTTTTGAAATGGAGAAGACCCTGAGGTCATGAGACAGGGGTAGCTTCAATAAATGTGATGCTTATATCATCTGACTCAAATTGCTCGGGTCTGATGTCGCCGCGGCAGACAGATCCCAATTCCGATGACTGCGCAAAAACGTTTTTCTAAGCTATAATTTTTTCATTATGTCTCGATAAGAGATATTATTGTTACGGTTTTTGTTTGTGTATAGCCATAAAATTTTGTAATAATTATTGAAGCAGAAAAATCATATGGTTTGTACGGGTATTGAGCTCAGAAAGGAGAAATTGTGTTATATGAGGTCGTCCGCTGGATAGGGAATGAAGCACTATTACACGATCTCGTGGCAGGCTTCTCTACCATCGTCTTGGTCATAGTAATAATTGTATGTATCGCGCTGCTGTCCAAGGGGGCCGACTGGATGATAGACGGTGTCGTTCAACTGGCACGCAGGACGGGGCTACCGAGAATCGTCATCGGAGCGACCATTATTTCTCTGGGAACCACCACGCCCGAGGCGGTTGTCTCGGTCATGGCCGCCTGGATGGGAAACCCGGGCCTGGCCCTGGGCAACGGCGTAGGTTCTATTATTGCCGATACCGGCCTGATCTTCGGGTTAACGTGCTTGCTCACTGCCGTGCCTGTAAACCGCTTCATTCTCAATCGAACCGGTTGGGTTCAGGTTGGGTCGGCGACGCTTCTTGTCATCATTTCGGTTATTGCCCTGGGCATCAATCCCGTGGAACCGATCCTGAATCGATGGATTGGTTTTTCCCTCCTGGCTTTGTTAGCTGGCTATATGTACATGACCTATGTCTGGGCCAGACAGGGAGGCAGCATGGCCATGGAAGGGGAAGAAGAGGATGATTCGGAAATATTTGGGCTGGGTAAGAGCTGGTTCATGCTCTTTGGGGGCCTGTTTTTAGTGGTGCTCGGAGCCCGGATTCTGGTCCCAAGTGCATCGGAGATCGCATGCAGACTGGGTGTTCCAGACGATATCATCGCCTGCACTATAGTGGCCTTTGGCACATCGCTTCCTGAACTCATGACAGCCATTTCCTCTGTCAAGAAGGGGCATCCCGAAATCATGGTGGGTAATGTGGTGGGAGCGGATGTCTTAAACTGCCTGTTTGTCATCGGCGCTGCTGCCGTAGCAAGTCCCCTGGCGATTCCATCCAACTTCTTTGTTTTTCACTTTCCCACCATGCTCATCATCCTTTACTCCTTCCGGATCTTCATTTTCATGGGCAGAGATGGGCAGTTCAGGAGATGGCAGGGGGCCTGGCTTTTGGGTGTGTACCTGGTATATGTAATTCTTCAGTATGCCCTGAGCATCGGAACTGTGCAAGGATAGGGAACGAGGAGGAGAGGATTAGGGAAACCAAGAAATTCCTGAACTTTTTGATAAAATACGATGATAGAGATCCAAAAAGAGTACTGGAAAATCCTCCGGTAGAATAGTTCACAATAGGAAAAATATTTGACAGGATAACATCAAGGAGTTGATTATGCTTGAGCAAAAAGCTACCAACATTTTTTGGCACCAGGGGGCGATTACCCGCTCTGATCGGGAACGCTTAAACGACCATCGTGGTTTCACTATCTGGTTTACTGGCCTTTCGGCGTCTGGCAAATCCACCTTAGCTGTCGCTACTGAGGAGGCCCTGTATGAACGGGGTTACCATACATATATCCTCGATGGCGACAATGTTCGACACGGACTGAACAAGAATTTGGGCTTCTCGCCCGAAGACCGCACAGAGAATATACGCAGAATCGGCGAGGTAGCAAGTCTCTTACGTGACTGCGGAATCATCAACCTGGTTGCGTTCATTTCCCCCTATAGGATAGATCGCCAGGCTGCCAGAGAACTTAGTAATGATGGCACCTTTATTGAGGCTTTCATTGACTGTCCGGTGGAGATATGCGAACAACGCGATCCAAAGGGCGCATACAAGAAGGCACGTGAAGGCATCATTAAAGAATTCACCGGCATTAGCGCACCTTATGAAGCTCCTGAGAACCCGGAAATTCATCTTCGCACCGACGAGATGTCCGAGGAAGAATGTGTTCAGTTGATAATAAGCTATCTCATAAAGCACAAATATATACCTGGTTAAAGCGATCCGTAATACCTTTTGCCTTTAATAAAGCATGAAGTGGCTGTGGACGGGAAGTCATTTGCATAAGAAAGGAGCACTCTATTATGAAGAACAAGAGACCAGACAAGAAGCAGACTGATCTAAAAGGCATCACAGTTCTTGTGGCAGTAGATTTCTCCCCCTGTTCTGTTGTTGCCCTGAGGAGGGCAAGGACGATTTTAGGGCAAAAACCTGGCCGTATACTGGTCCTCCATGTAATTGATCAAGATTTTATAGTGAGGTGCATTCACAATCGCTTGGGAACAGAGGAACATATTAAGAAAACCCTATATCTTCGCGCCAAGGCCAAGCTTAAGGATTTACTCCTCGAGGAAGGGCTCGGTGGACATAGTACAGAAGAGTTGATTTGCGAAGGGACGCCCTTCATTGAGATCAACAAACGGGCCGTGGAAAGTGGTGCTGACATGGTCGTCATGGGAAACAGGGGAAACTCGGGGGACATGGAAACTATATTCTTCGGAAGTACCGCTGAGAGGGTCCTGAGGTTTATGAAACGACCGGTGCTATGCGTGCCCCTGGAGGAAGATCAAGATTAGCATACCAAAGGGAGTGACCATATGTTTGAAGCTATTTGCAAGATGACTACGGGCTGCCAGCCTAAGGTTTTGGAACAGACAATCCAATTGGCAGTGGAAATTGCCCGGGAAGGGCGCGAGGGCCGGAAAATTGGAACTATCTTTGTTCTTGGTGATGAAGAAGCGGTGCTCAAGGAATCCCGTCCCTTAATCTTAGATCCGCTTCAAGGACACCCTCCAGAGGTCAAGAAGATCTTTGATTTCAACATGCGTGAGGCCACAAAAGAATTGGCTCAACTGGACGGTGCTTTTGTTATTTCGGCCGATGGCACCATTCTCTCTGCCGCACGTCATATCAATGCTGATTCAACCGGCATCAAATTGCCGTTGGGATTGGGTTCACGCCATGTTGCCTCCGCGGCCATAACACTTTCAACCAGGGCGGTTGCGGTGGTGGTCTCAAAGAGTTCTGTTGTAAGGGTATTTGCCCGGGGCCAGATTGTTGCAGAAATTATTCCGGAAATCTGGATGCTCAGCCGGGAAAGTATCCAAATCGAGGGGCCATATGTAGAGAAAAAAATCGCCGGCCTTCAAATAGTCGCCCGAAATGATCTGGACGAGACAAAGGAATCGAAGCCGAATTCCTCGTAGCGATTTGAACTTACCAGAACCGGCCGCATCTTCTCAATAAATACATGCATTCCGAGTCCTTCCCCTTTTTGCAAAGGGGGATTTTTTAATACAGACCTGACTTATTGAGAACTTACGACCTACAAGCGTACGAAGGGAGTTTCTACATAAAATGTATTTTCCAGTTTCAGGGGTTGAGGTTTTTCCTGCGATTCCGCTTGTCGTTGCTTTTGTGGTATCGTTATTCACCTCCATGGGTGGTGTGTCCGGCGCATTCCTGCTTCTTCCATTTCAAGTGAGCGTGCTCGGGTTTTCAAGCCCTTCCGTTAGCCCGACAAATCTGGTTTTTAACATTGTCGCAATACCAAGTGGAGTTTACAGATATATCAGGGAAGGAAGAATGGCGTGGCCCCTTGCCTGGGTTATTATTGTCGGAACATTGCCTGGCGTGTTTATCGGTGCCGTTTTAAGAATAAAATATCTTCCGGACCCAAAGAATTTTAAGTTCTTTGTAGGCTGCGTTCTCCTGTATATTGCCATTAGGCTCCTCTATGATATGACCCCGAGGGCAAGCGCGAAAAAAGCGAAATCCAATGCACTTGAGGAAAAGTTCAAGGATAGATTAAGTAAAAGGCAACGAGAGGGCGGCACAACAAGAGGTGTGCTGATCAGGACGGTCAAATTTTCATTGATGAGGTACACATATGAATTTTACGGTGAAACATTTTCGTTCAACACCATAGCACTTTTTGCGGTCACTTTTGTAGTGGGAATCATCGGAGGGACATACGGCATTGGTGGGGGTTCCATAATAGCCCCTTTTCTGATAACAATATTTGGTCTCCCGGTTTACACAATCGCTGGTGCCGCACTGCTGGGGACATTTTTAACGTCAATCGTAGGGGTGATATTCTATACTGTAATAGCACCCATGTATGCCTATACGGGACTGGCTATAGTCCCTGATTGGAGGTTGGGAGTTCTGTTTGGGATAGGTGGTTTCCTTGGGATGTACTGTGGAGCCAGGCTACAGAAATATTTCCCGGCCAGGACAATTAAGATGATCCTTGGCCTTGTCATTCTGTTTCTTTCCATTAGGTATATTTCCAATGTCTTTTAACCCGCATGGAGACGGATTGGCTTATTGGGAAGTTACGGTGCATTGTATACTTGAATAACCACCCCCTGTCACCTCGCTGTTTACACCTCTCATTTTTACCCCAAAATACATGACAAAAATATCAAGTAAAATCAAATCATTGGGAGACTTTTAGCAGGAAAGTATTGTCTGCAATACATGGCATATATCTTGAATAAAATAAATGAAGAAAGCCGTTGATAGTATGAAAGGCATTCGGACTCGTATAGATTTACATCGTTG
>JAIVXD010000131.1:0-6544 GCA_048636195.1 Anaerolineales bacterium | reverse complement strand
TGTGCCACACACTTTTTCCCCCTCTATATATGTATAAATTATATACAATTTAATTAATTTATAAAAAACTATTTGACAAATATGAGCTAATTTTGATATATTATATGTATTTGGGAGTCAGGTTCTGGAGGATAAATTGAATGCGAATGCCGTAAAAACAATCAGAGAGGGGCTGCTCATGAGCAAGGCAGAGCTTGCAAGAAAAGCAGGCGTTTCTCCCCTGACTATTGATCGGGTTGAGCGGGGAAAAGACTGTCGGATGGAGACCAAGCGTAAGATTATATTGGCTCTTGGCTATGACCTTCCTGACAGGGAGAAAATTTTCCCTGAGAGGTGAAAACATCAATTATGGCTATTCCTAAGAAAAATCAATTAGTTGGGCTGGATATTGGGTCCCATTCTATCAAGTTAGTGGAGATAGATCACGGCAAGCAAGGGAGGGTCCTTAAGAATTTTGGCCAGATAGGGCTGCCACCGGATGCGATAGTTGAAGGGTCTATAAAGGAAATGGAGCTCGTATCATCGGCAATAACAAGCCTTTTCAAAAACCTGAAGGTAAAAAACAAGAATGTAGCAACCTCCATATCCGGATACTCCGTGATTGTGAAAAAAATAGCTTTGGGCGCCAGGAAGGAATCGGAGATCGAAGCGATTATCCAGGTAGAAGCCGAACAATATATCCCTTTTGATATCAGTGAGGTGAACCTTGATTTTGATACTCTGAGCGCTGGGGCGGAAGAGACAGGGGCAGCAGAGGAAGGTGATCAGGAACGGGCGGAGCAGATGGAAGTTATGCTGGTCGCCGCCAAGAAAGATATCATTAACGATTACGACAATCTGCTTCAACTGGCAGGTCTTAGTCCGGGGGTTCTGGATGTGGACGCATTTGCCATACAAAATGCCTTTGAGATTAGTGCTGAGGAGCCTGCAGGGTGTTACGCGCTGGTGAATGTAGGCGCTGATGAGCTTGGAATAAATGCCATCAAAGATGGGGTATCTCTATTTACCAGGGATTCCTCATTTGGCGGCTCCCAGATTACTGAGGGCATCATGTCCGATTTCAGCGTCAGTTTCGAAGAAGCTGAACAAATAAAACTGGGAGGCGGCAAAGTAGATAAACAGAAAGGTAGACTGGAGGAGATTTTTACTTCTGTGGTCTCGGAGTGGACCATGGAAATAAAGCGAGCCCTCGACTTTGTGGCCAGCACCTACCCGGATGAAACCATAGAGAAAATCCTGATTAGCGGAGGATCTTGCAGGATCCCCGGGCTTCAGAAATATCTGCAATTAGAAACAGGCATCCCAGTTGTAGAACTTAACCCTTTTGCGAACCTTGTAGTTGACGAAAAACGCTTTGACCCAAGGTACCTTAGGTACATGGCGCCACAGGCTGCTGTCGCTGTGGGTCTGGCTCTAAGAAGCATTGGTGACAAATGATAAGAATAAATCTTCTACCGTTTAGGGCCGCCAGGAAAAAAGAGAATATAAGGAGGCAGATTAGTGTTTTTGCCCTGTCCGTCGTCTGCCTTGCTCTATTGATGGGGTTTGTTTTCCTGAATTTGAGCAGAACCGTAGCCGCTTTAGAGGCTGATATGTCCTCTAAAAAGAAGGAACTGGCAACTTATGCAGAAACCACGAAAAAAATAGCGGTGTTAAAAAAGAAAATCGCTGAGGTCCGAGCTAAACTCAATGTTATCAAAGAACTTGAAAGCAAAAAGACAGGACCGGTTCTGTTGTTAGACGAGTTATCGATGGCGGTTCCCAAGGAGAAACTGTGGCTAACCGCTCTTGATGAAAAAAAGGGCATCTTGACCTTGAAGGGCACTGCAATGGACAACGATACAGTAGCCTTGTTTATGACGAACCTTGAGAATGCCAAGCATATAGTTTCAGTCGACCTCCAGACCGCAAAGCTAAAGAATTTGAAAAAATACAAACTAAATGTGGTTGATTTTGTCTTAACATGTAAGACTTATGCCTATAAAGCAAAAGCCAAGCCAGTAACCAAGAAGAAACGCTAACACTTAATTTTTTGACCAGGGGGATGTGGAAGGAATGCCAACGGGCGCCTTTTTTGAAAAAGTTGAAAAGCTAAAGATGGTCCACAGGATACTGATTCTTGTGGGAACGATTGTCCTGCTGGCAGGGCTTTTCGTAGCGCTGGTCTATATTCCAAAATCAAAGGAGATTACTCGGCTCAACAAAGAGATTACAAGCCTTGAAAAGAAAATCAATCAAGCCAAAATAAAGGCAAGAACTTTGAAAAAATTTGAGGCAGAGCAGGTCGAGGTTGAGGCCCAATTCCGGGAGGCCCTTAAGCTCTTGCCTAACAAAAGGGAGATACCAACCCTCCTGAGGAGCATCACGCAGTTAGGAAGCGATGCCAACCTGGAGTTCCGGTTATTTAGCCCAAAGAAAGAAAAGGCACGTGATTTCTATATAGAGATTCCTGTTTCCATGGAAGTAAGTGGTACTTATCACGATGTCGCCACGTTCTTCGACAAGGTGGGCCGAATGAAACGGATTGTAAATATTCTTGACATCTCCATGAAGCCGGTCAAGGCGCGGTCCACCAATCTCACAACCAAATGCAATGCCGTAACATATAGGTTTAAAAGGAAAGTCGATGAGAAGACTAAGACGGGAAAAAATAAGAAAAAGAAGAAATAGAAGGCTGGCGCGATATTGCAGCACTGTTCTATTCCTGTCTGTGATGTATTCACTTTTCTGTGTCGCGGGGGTCTGTGCGTCACAGGATTTGAGCTATAAGGGACCGAAAGGTCAAAAAGTATTGTTACCGGATGATAAGGACAAGGATACGCTTGTCCAGCCAGAGAAGGGATTATCAGAAGGCTATGTCTACGACCCCATTGGCAAAACAGACCCTTTCAAGTCGTTTATCGCCGAACAGGAGTCTATCACAGAGAAAAAGAAGAGAAAGCCGAAGACTTATCTTGAAACACTGGATCTTTCCCAATTAGATCTGATCGCAATTATTATAAGTCAGAAAGGGAACTGGGCCATGGTGCGTGATTCAAAAGGGATCGGGCATGTGATCAGGAAGGGCACTCCCATAGGACTAAATGAGGGTGTCGTTTATGAGATAAAGGAAAAAGAGTTAATCGTTCGCGAAAAGCACAAGGATTTTAGGACGGGTCAGGTAAAGGACAAGGATGTTGCCAAGAAACTGCGTTAATTGCAGTAGGATACAACGGGATTCTGGGTCTCAGATGCTAATTTCCAAACAGCCCCAATGCGATGAGGGGGTGGAAACAGTCAAAACAAGACCAGGTTTGCAGGGAGAACACATATGTTGACGAGAGGAAGCGAAAACAAAAAGGGACTATTTTTCTCACGGCCATGTTTGGCAATAGCCATTTGGGTTCTCATCGGCTGTGCAACGAGCAGTACGACTCAACAACCCGCCGAGGAGGTTACATCTCCGAGCATTGAAGCCATTACGATTAGCTCCTCAGGGGATGAGATGACTGTTGTGGAAATCACTAACACCAGATCGGTCCCCTATACGACTTTCAAGTTGATTGATCCGCTCAGGGTGGTTCTCGATATTAGCGGTGTACCCGGTAACGAGCTTCCGCTATTTACTCCTGTGAATGATGGGAATGTGATTGGTATTCATCTGGAGCAAGGAAAGGTCGATGACAAAACCACGAGAGTAGTGGTTGGCCTGGCGAAAGATCTGGATTATGAGGTTGCTGAAAGGGATAATTCCATCCGTCTGATGCTTTCGCCAAAATCAGTCCCAGAAGAGACCTCCGAGCAGTCAGGGGCCGACATGGCTGCTGGAGCCAGGGAAACCGAGGATGCCGGGGAATCGGAACAGGCGGCAACCGAACCAAGGATTTTTTTCGAACCACGCACCACAGACCTGAATCAGATTCTGGGTATTGATTTTACCATGCTGCAGCATGGTAAATCGAGGCTTACCGTCACAACAGATAGGAAGGCCAGCTACAACCTGGAAAGAAAAACCCCAAAGACCCTGCTCCTGACCCTTGAGAAAACCGTTATCCCGCCGCTTCTTCTGAGACGGCTTGACAGTACTCACTTTGAGGGAGCTGTAGATCGGGTGACATCCGGGTATTCTTCCACCGACAAACGACTTTCCCTTGCCATATCTTTGAGGGATATTGTTCCCTTCCATGTGGATCAGACAGACAGCGGTATTCGCATTGATTTTGGCCCAACACCTGTGAAGCACCCTGAAAAGAAGATAGTTCCTGTTAAACTGGTGGAACTGGAAAGAGTTTCGTCTGCTGATACGGGTGTGAAACGGGAAGCCCCAAAAGTGTACAAGAGGGAGCGCACGAGGATACCTGGCCTTGGTACCGGTAATTATAAAGGCGCACCCATGACCATGGACTTTGTGAACGCGGATGTGACCAATATTTTGAGGCTGATTGGAGAGGTCAGCAATTTGAACATTATCTGGGGACCCGACGTAAAAGGCATGGTATCAATGAGGCTCAAAAATGTGCCCTGGGATCAGGCCCTGGATCTCCTCCTTGCTAACAATGATCTGGGTATGAGAAGCCAGGGAAACGTTATCTGGGTTACTACCAAGGCAAAGATCCAAAAGATTGAGGAAGAGGAACGGAAAAAAATACAGGAGGCTCAGAAAAGGCTTGAAGCTGAAAGAAAAAGGAGACTGGCGGAACGGGAACAGGCCAAAAAGTTAGAGCCGCTCATTACCGAATATTTCCCTCTGGATTTTTCAGATGCCGATGAGATTAAGGGACATATCTTTTTAAGCGAGCGGGGCTCAACGGGAGTTGATAAACGGACAAATACCATTATCATGAAAGATATCGCCTCAAATATTGAGGAGGCCAGGAAGATTATAAAACGATTTGATCTGCCGGTAAAGCAGATCATGATAGAGGCGCGAATCGTCGATGCCGGCACTGATTTTATCAGGGACCTTGGTATCCAGTGGACGCAAGATACTTCTTACCAGTACCGCACTGACACATCGGTGGATTTTCTGGACACTGACCTGACAGGAGACGTCACCGTAACGCCAGGGAACGCTTTATATGGTGGGGCATTTTCTACCAACACTCCCGAGGGCTGGGCACCTAACATTGATCTGTTAGTGGGGGCATTGACCGGTAATGCGTTAGGGTTTCTTTCTCTTGATGCCAGGCTTGCCCTGGCGGAAACGGAGCGTCAGGCCAAGGTCATCTCTGCGCCAAAGGTCATTGCCAGTAACGGGCAGGAGGCAATGATCAGCAGAGGTGATGTCATCATCATACCGGCTACCGAAAACGTGGAATCTACCACACTGGACGCCACTTTATCACTGACTGTCACCCCCACGGTGAGCTATAATGATTATATTACCCTGGTAGTAGATGTCACCGATGATCAAGCTCCTACCACCGATCGGCTCCTTCAGAAAGCCGTAACAACAACCCTGATGGTCAAAAGCGGCGATACTGTTGTGATCGGTGGTATTTATAAGGAGGAGCAAGGTGAAAGCGAGGCTGGCATCCCGTATCTTCGAAACATTCCATTTTTAGGGTGGCTTTTCAAGGCCCAGACTAAGATTTTGAAGAAAACCGAGCTGCTGATATTCCTGACACCAACGGTGCTTTCTTTTCCAACCAAAAAGATGTAGGTTCCTAATCGAGACGAAGCGGAGGCGGGGAGCAGGACTGTGCTGAGGAGTAGAGGCATGGCGCCCGTGAAGCGTCTCGTGGATATCCCCATTTCGATCAATTCCTCATACCGGGTGTTTTCATCAAATGTATAGAATGCTGTCTCATATTTCACTCCTTATTTTGTTTGTGTTCACTCTAACAGGTTGTGCCGGGGACCAGGCAGTCACAAAGAAAAGGACCGAAGCATTGCAGCGCTTAGGCACTTCACTTGTACAACAGGGTAGCGTAAGGGCAGGCCTTGAAAAGTTATTGGAGGCAGTCAAATTAGATCCGACAAATAGCGCTATCCATCAAGAATTGGCCTTGGCCTATAGAGATTTAGAGGAGTTTCAGCTATCCCTGGATCATTTCAAGAAGGCTTTGGAGCTGCGCCCGGAATTTCCGCAAGCTTGGAACAACATGGGAACGGTGTATCTGTTGCTCCGTCAGTGGGATCTGGCCATCAATTGTTTCCAGATGGCCGTCGGAGACATTCTGTACAGGACCCCAAACTTTGCCTACAATAATATGGGGCTTGCTTACATAAAAAAAGAACAATACCAGAACGCGATTGCCAGCTTTCATAAGGCCTTAAAGTCTGCCCCTTCCTACAGCCCGGCCCGTACCAATATGGGTATTGCGCTGGAGCGTATGAACAGATGGGAAGAGGCTATCGATGCTTACAAAAAAGCCATTTCTGTGGATCCCGAATACCCGGCTTCACACTTTCATCTTGGACGCCTTTATATGAGGCTTAATAGAAATGCTGAAGCAGCAGAGGAATTGCATCAAACCATAAAGCTTGAACCAAGAGGGCGCCTTGCCCAGGAGGCAAAGAAGCTCCTCGATACCATGAAATAGAGAAAAACTATCAACATAAA
>JAIVXD010000130.1:0-6562 GCA_048636195.1 Anaerolineales bacterium | reverse complement strand
AGACGGAGCGAAGCGACTCCTTAACTTTAGGCACTTCAAACTTTAGCTCACTTGTAACTTTTCCGGTTTACCCGGGTTAGAAATTAGTAACCTTTTGTTGATTTATGGTTCTATATTTAGATATACCTTTATAATTGAGAAATCTTACTGTCTGTCATTCCAGAGGAGAAATATAATATGCCCATTTATGAATTCAAATGCAAAAAATGCGGAAATGTTTTTGAACAGTTGTGCTTTGCCAGTGATGATCAAGAGCATATTCCCTGCCCCTCATGCGGGGGAGAAAAAAGTGAAAGACTGTTGTCCACTTTTTCATCTAACTCATCAGGTTCCGGCCAGGGATTTGGAAGCCTTGGGGCATCATCGTCCTGTTCTTCTTCCGGCGGATTTTCCTGAGCAGGATGATTTGCAGCCGGGAGCTGTATCGAGTAAAACTTAGGGGCTTTGCCCAACAAATTCGACAATAATCCACGCTATCATTAAATACTACATAAGAGGGTTCATTTGGAGCACGAAAACACAAAGGAAAGGGGGAAAGGGATGAGTATCTGGATTTTTTTAGTGGTCATCGGCGTCTGGTTTCTTTTACAGGCTTATATCCTGCCCAAACTGGGCATCTCTACCTGACTAAAAAACAGTTGCCAGGTAGGCAATACACAAGAACAAACACTTGAAACTCCCAAAAAACTAATCAAGTAAAAAACCTACGTAACATTTCAGTAAGTCTGGGTATTCCGAACCTTCCCCCTTTTGCAAAGGGGGATTGAGGCCTGCCCTGGCGCGAATTGGTGGCCATATGTCGTAACTTGACGAAGCAGTTATGCTCGATCAGCCTCCCTCACAATGTATCAAGGCCAGGTCTGGGCCAGGGGGGATTTTCTTAATACAGCCAGAATTTATTTAAAACCTACAAATCCACGCCCAAATGACGTGGTTTTGATCTGTTTTGTAACCATACACCTACCTTATGGGGCTTAGGCCGGAGATGATCCCCGACCTAAGCCCCATCACTTTTCTGTATCCGGAATTCATTGTCTCACTTTAATGTGCTACGGTAAGGTAAAATCCCCTTCAGCACTATCTTGCTGCGCCAATTATGGCCAGCACTATCCGCAAGTTCCTGATAAATAAGAAAATTTACTGACCTTTGGCTTACCTAAAATTATTCAGAACCTACACTTTTTTTCTTTTGGCGGGCATCTTACAACTGTCAACGGATATTTTTGATTTTGATACGAAATTACGGATGCTTTTAAGAAATTTTATCAGTCCGCCCTTCCCTTCTGGGAAAAGGGCGAAGACTTTCCCGCTGATCACCAATGCCCCGAATTATTTCTCACGATGAAGCCCAACGCATTTTATTATGAGTATTTCCTTGAAATTTTAGGTCTGGCTCGATAGAAATAAAAAATCATACTTTTGTGTGACAAATCTTGATGGTTTCGTAAAAAGCGGCTATCATCTCAATAAGTCAGGGCATTCCGGCTGTTTCCCCTTTTGCAAAGGGGGATTGAGGGGGATTTTTCAAATATATCACGGGCTTATTGAGATGTTACAATCGTAGTTTTTACTTTTTACGAATTCATCAATTTTAGAGGAGTAAATTTTATGGTTAACCAAAAACAAAGTAAAGTTTCAATGTGCATGCAGTGTGGAATATGTACAGCGAGCTGCCCTGAAGCAGGGATAACCTCCTTGAATATACGTACGCTGGTGAGAAAAAATCAGTTAAATCGCGGGATAGAGAAATTGATCCCCTGGTTTTGCACGTCATGCGGCGAATGTACGCTCAGGTGCCCTAGAAGCGTGAATCCATCGGAAATGATTATCGATTTAAGATCCGCCCTTGTTGAAGAAGGGCAGATACCCATATCGATTCAAAAGGCCCTCGAGGGCGCCTTTGTACAAAAGAACCCATGGGGCCGACCACGGTCCAAAAGGGGTGCCTGGTTAGATGAGCTTGACATTAAGGTTCCCCATATAAGCGAAACGAAATCGAAAAAATTGCTTTTTAGCTGCTGTATCCAGGCCTATGACCCCCGGTGTATGGTTATACCCATGAACGTGGCGAGGATACTTAACAAAGGTGGCGTGGAATTCGGTGTCCTCGGGACAGATGAAGCCTGTTGCGGTAATGAGATACGAAGGATGGGGGAGTTAGGCCTTTATGAGGAGCTTCAGGAAGAAAACATTGCCACTTTTCAGAAGTATGGGATAAAGGAGATTATTGCCCTGTCTCCTCACTGCATGAATGCACTGAAAAACGAATACGGCGAGCTGGGCATCAAAGTATCCCACTATACAGAAGTGTTGGCGGATATGATAGAAGAGGGGTCCCTTACCTTCAATGCGCCCTATAACACAAAGGTGATATACCATGACCCCTGTTTTCTTGGGAAGCAAAACAAAATTTTTGAAGCGCCGAGGAAGATACTCAGGGCCATTGATGGTCTTGAGCTCCTTGAATTTTCAGGGTCGAGGGAAAACTCCCTCTGCTGCGAAGGCGGGGGTGGAAGGATGTTTTATGAGCCCGAGGTTTCGTATCAAAGGAATAGTGAAAAGAGGGTGCTGGAAGCAATCCAAAAAGGGGCCGAAGTGCTTACAACGAGCTGTCCTTTCTGTGTAATGAATTTTGAAGATCCGGCGACGGAAAAAGGGTTGCCAGTAAAGGAGCTATCCGAAATCATAGTGGAGGTTTTATAGAAATACGGGGTAACTGCTCAATAAGTTCGGGCACTCACAACGGAATTAATGCCTTAAGCGAATGACAACGGTTGTATAGCCTTTCGGAGTTTAGGCCTGCCCGCCAGTGCCAGGCGATGGCAGGCGGGCGTGAGCCTTTTATAAAATCCTTACGGCCCGCCCTGGTGCGACTTGCCGTAAATACGCTGCTTTATCTGAAATTCTTCGGAAGTTGAAATCATAAAACTAAAACCCTTAAAGATAGGTCTGGGCCAGGGATAAACTCCACCCGAACTTATTATGCACATTTTATCTATAACCTGGGATCAATGTTCCCCGGCCCACCACACTCCGGTGTGTAACATGTAACATTCAAGAATTCGCACTTCTTGTTGCACTGAGGGCACTCGGCCGGTGGAGTTCCTGCTGTGATAAGGAATCCGCATTCTCCGCACTTCCAGTAAGTCTGGTTACATTGGGGACAGATATCTCCGGTAAATTTCCCATCAGATGTATAACCACAGTTCGCGCATACAAATTTTTCCAGTTGTTCTCCCATTTTTTACTCCTCTAAAAAAGGTTTCTCATTTTAGTGAAATGTCACCGTTATCTCACGAATTGAGGGACATCCTATGTATACGACAGCATAAAACGATCTAAGTTATAGCATAAAAAGAAACCTCCTGTTAAGAAGAAAAAAGTTTAAAGAAACAAAAATCTTAACAAAGGAGGTTTCAAAATGTATGTAATAGAACCTGAACCTATTCTGATTTGAGGCGAGATAGAAACAGCGGTCCAAGAAGGCATCCGGCGGCCATGGTTAGGAAGCCCATACCCCATGCAAATTGGTTGCCTCCGAAGAAATCGAGCACTACCCCGACGGTCAGGGGGCCGAGAAAGGCCGCACCGAAGCCGATCGTGGAGTAAACGGCCAGGGTTGTTCCCCTGAAACCCGCCGGTGCAACGGCCACAACGCCGGCGGTCAACGATGCTGAATCACCGGTGACCGTTATACCGTATAAAAGCGCCAGAATGGCTACCAGAAAATAAGGCAAAGGTGCAGTAAAACCCAGGACCGATCCAAGCGCTGCCGAGCCGATCATCACAGCCGTTATCACTTTCCTGCGGCCGAATTTCCGGGACAATTCATTGCCGCCGATGCTGGCCGGGAGCCCGATCAGGCTGATCAGAAAGGCGATCCGGGTTGGGCTCCAGGTAAAAGCGCCCGCAGGCTGCATCTGGATGCTGAAAGCCAGGAAAGCCACAATCCAAGAGCGCATGGAAAAAAGCTCCCACATGTGGGCGGCGTAACCGAGGACATAAGCCATTGACGGGCGGGATCTGAAGACGACTTTGAAATCCGCGAGCAGCGCCTGCCCCTTTGAGGTGCGAATTTTTCCCGGAGGAACATACAAAAAGACGATGATCAGAGCGACTGCAGATCCGGCCGCCGACACGGTAAAGGCCCAACGCCAACCGGCCAGCGTATTGATCTCCCCGGCCAGAAGGTAGGACAGGCTGGCGCCGATGCTGAAACTTGCGGTGTAAAACGAGATGAACCGTGACTGGAGCGTTCCTTCCGTATGGTCGCTAACCACCTTGAGCCCGGGCATGTAGATTCCGGCCAGGCTGATACCCGATAGAAACCGCAGTACCAGCGCCGACCAAAACCCCCGGGCCAACAGCGCAAAAGCGAGGGCTGTCAGGGCACCGATAAGCGCTCCCAGCCCCATAACCTTGCGGGCATCCATTCTGTCTGTGATGCCGGCCAGCACCGGCACCAAAACCATATAGCCGGCATAGTAAGCTGCGATTATCCAGCCCGCCTCGGTATGGCTTAAACGCCATTCGGTCAGAAATGTCGGCAAAAGGGCTGGAAAAACTGCAATCGACGCCAGGCCGAATATTTCCGCCAGGCAGACAAGCAGTGTCAGCCGGTAAGGAGAGGTTTGTCTCATGGAACTACCTTACAGGAGGCGATCAAATATGACAACACCGGAGCGTTGCTTTGAAACAGCAGGCAAGGAAAGCCTATCGTGAATATGTAAAAAAGAGGATTATGAGATAGAAAGAGGCCCGAACTGATAGGTCGCGGACTAATACGATCACTTGGTGGATGGCCTGCTGTGATTTCTCTAATGCGTATCAAATGGGTGGAGCAATGGTCACCAAAACTCGCAGGTCACTGTTGGCTCTTATACCGTGCGGTTCGCTGATATCGGAAACGAGCACATCACCCGGTTGCGCGGGAAGTGTCGCCCCGTCTTTCGCCAAAAACTCTCCGGTTCCTTCAAGAACGGTGATGCTCAGTTGGCCCTCAATTTCATGGGAATGGATGGGAAGCTCCTGACCCGCCCTGAAATTGAAGTTCAGGATTTTGAAATACGGAGAATCATGAACCAGGAATTTTTTCATGGCCTTCTCATCGAAATCATTCTCTTTAAACACTTCAACTTTTTTCATCATATCGGGCACCTCCCATTCCTTATGCAGCAAGTTTTCCGCGCTTGAGTATTTCACCCCGCGTGTTGATAATCACCTCTTCCGCTGGAATCTTTTTTTTCGCAGGAGCCATTGCTTTTCTCACGATCAGAGCGTTCAACCCCCCGGATAATAATCCCGCGGAACGCCGGATAAAACACCCGGGGCACAGTCAGGCTAACCTTGTCATGGATTGTTCAATACCATTAGTGAATCAATTTGTCAATTGCATTACCAACAGAATACCCTTTTTACGTCCAAGTAGAAAACCCTTCTCGAGCCAATTCCATTTTCTGGGATCCGAGAAGGTATCTTTTTGAGACAGCTCTTACTGGACATGAGAATGAATGATAGTGTAAGTTAATGCCCTAATCAAGATGTGACCCCAATTATCAATTTTGCTAAACACTCAAAACCGCACTTGCCATACCACAAGCCCTAAACGCCATATGTTGCGGCGCATTTTCTCTTTACACACAAGGCCAATTTCCCTATACTCCACACACAAAAAAGGGGCTGAGCATGTTCCGTAAAATCACGATTCGCACCAATATTTTGACCAATTTTCTAATCGTCGTTGGGCTTGTTGCCGCATCGCTTTTTGGGCTGCAGTACTACTTTAGCCAGAAGATGGCGCTGGACGCCACCCATAAAACCTTCCATCAGATCGCTGAAAAGATCACCCTGCATATTCAGGACAGCGATCGGCTGTCCAAAGAGATGCTCTACCATACTGAACTCTATCCCGGCATCGCCGACAACATCAGCGAGGAGTTGCCGATTGAGACTATCAGTCGTTATGCACACAACATGCAGCACAACAACAATATCTATGCCATCTATGTCGGCCATGCGAACGGCGATTTTTTCGAAGTGGTCAATATGCATAGTTCGACAGAGCTTCACAGGGTATTCAATGCACCGAAAAATACCCGATGGATGGTGATCAAGATCTATAATGCCTCACAGGGAAGAATCCGCAGTTTTGACTATCTCGATGAGGCATTGGCCCTGATTGCAAGCCGAAATGAATCATCTGGTTATGTGGCCAATGTACGTCCATGGTTTACCCAGGCGACACAAAGCGACAAGGCCATCAGGAGCGATCCTTACCTCTTTAGCAACCTTGGGCAAAAAGGGATCACCTTTTCAAAAACGATCGGGGATACCGGGGCGGTATTGGCCATCGATTTCACCTTACCAAAGCTGAACGCACTGCTGCAGCGGCAGTCGTTTGCCCCAACGAGCAGGATCTATATGTTTGGCAGAGACGGCTCCATCATCGCTTCATCCATCAGTGACGAGGAACAGATCAACGAACCATTAAGTAATGCGCTCAAAGAGGGAAAAACAGACCGGCTGTTCAGCTTTGACCAAGACGGAAAAAAGGTTTTTGCCA
>JAIVXD010000129.1:0-6564 GCA_048636195.1 Anaerolineales bacterium | reverse complement strand
CATAAAGAACGCCTAATAGACCATAAGAAATATTGTAGAACAGCCCTTTAAAACTCAGGACGGTCGCCCTTTGGTCAGATGATGTGACCCGGTTGATATGGAAACTCACAAAAAAACCGGTGAAATACATGGCGCTGAAAGTGATCAAAGCAGGTATCAACCCGGCATAAGGCCAGAAAAAGCTCATTGCGGCAAGGCCTGTAATGGTTAACCCGGCTGTTATCCATAGGGCATGTGAAGGGGAACGGTTTTCCGCAATTTTTTTTGCCATTTTGGGAATAACAAGTCCCAGCATTGCAACAAGTGATCCAATAATACCGAAAGTGGCTTCAGGCAGATCGATCATCCTGTAGTACTGGCTGGACAGGGTGATGACCATTCTGATAATGCCGTCAAACAGCATCCCAAAAAGTATGACAGACAGGGCAAAAGGGGTTTTTAAAATCCAGAGGCCTGCCTTGAGTGTCAGACCGAAGGCCTGCCGGATCTGTTTTGTTTCAAAACCGGAGGAAGAAGAACCAGAATCCGGTTCTTCCATTCTGAGGGTAGTGATAAATGCAAAAACTGCCAGGATAAATGTAAGGTATAAAGGAAACCGCATGGTGGTTTCCTGGGAAAAGGTTACTGAAAGGCCGAAAAACTGGCAAATCCTTCCGAGCAGGACCGGATCATAAATGGCTGCACCAACACTCATGGCAACAATAAACCCTATGGATTGAAACCGCATTAATACTTCCAGCACTCTGCCCCACTGGTCAGGGTCTCCTTTTGCTGCCAGGGAATCATAGGCGATGGCTTCATCCGCCCCGCTGGCAGCTGCTTCTGCAAAGCCGCTTAAAACGCGGTTGACCAGGAAAACAATGAAAATAACGGAAGGGTCTGTTTTTGGTACAAAACTGATGATGCCGATCTCAAAAATCATGGTGAATGTCGCAAAGACAAGCAGCCGTTTTCTCCCGATAATATCGGCCAGGGCTCCTGAGGGGACTTCGGCAAGGACAATAGTGGCTGCCCAGACTGCATTGAGGATTGCAAACTGTGCCACGGTCAGGCCGAAATCAAGGAACAGGATGGTAAAGACCGGATAGTAGAATCTTGAATTGAACAAAACCTTAAAGGCAATAAACAACCGGATGTTGGGGATGGAAAATGGCGAGCGGTATGGCGCTGTTGATATCGTATTCAATTCGGGTTCTCTGTCCTTTTTTTGACAGGATTGACAGGATGAACGGGATTTTATTCATTTTCTTCTGTTTATAATTTGAATCCTGTCTAATTCAGAATTCAATTGTTGTTTCCATAAGTTAGCTCGCTTTCAGCAACTGATGACTGCCTTGAATGAAATCCCCGTTGGATCTCAACATGAACTGTAGCTCCAAGTAGAGTTAATAGGGACCAGGCGAATTATTCTTTTGATGAAAGCTAAAACCAACTATTCTAAAAGCTTAGGCAAAATTAACTGAAATTAGTTAATTGGTCAAAAAAAACACGCCGCTTTTTGATCGTTGGTAGTTAAAGGGAGGAATGTAGAACACCGTAAAAAAATCCTGTTCTCATTTAGAGACACAGGGTTTTCTAATCTGAATCTTCACGTTTACCCTCATTTGAGAACTTTTTCACTAACGTTCTCATGCTCTTCAACAACTGAGTAAACGTCAAACAAATCGGTTAATGAAAAGGGGTCACCAGTTACACTTTATTTATGGGCAAGAGATGGCTGCGGATCTTTTTATCACCTACTGTCAATATAACCCCTTTCTCCAATACATCTGAAAAACGAGCTATTATTCCTTCACAAAACTTATTGACGTTCTCGGGCCGCATATTTTTGAGTCGGAAAATAACAACCGACGGCAGTTTCGTACCTGAAAAAGCCAAAAGCTTCCCAAAACCCAGATCGTGGGTCAGGATGATTCTTCGCTCATTCAATGCCTTATGCATTATCTCAAAATCACTTGACCTATCCATGGCTTTATCTATCAAATGGACTGCATCATGGCCTAGCTTTATCAAATACTTCCCTGTCTCAGGGGATATTCCCATATCGAGTAAGAATTTCACCGGGACTATCCCTCGGCCAACAGTTCAATGGGATCTTCAGACAACCATGCCGCGTAATGGAGGCATTGAGATATGTCTTCAGGTTCGATATAAGGGTAGGCTTTGATTATTTCCTCTGTGGTCATACCATTTGCCACTAAATTTAGTATCAAAGATACCTGAACGCGCATACCTCTTATACAAGGCCTACCATTCATGATATCCGGATCTATCGTGATACGACCAAAAGGTTGCAATGCTGCCATAACGATTTCCCTTCCTCTCTCAAGATATTGAATACTCTCGGTACTATATTCTTATAATGTTAATGCAAAACTATCAATATGTAACTATTCATCAAGCGCTACAACGCCCAACTACTTCAATGATAATAGCACGTGAGACCGGGGATCAAATTTTTCATTCTGACAGGTTCAAATTTCATAGCAATCCCGGATCTCACCGAAATAGAGGGTATGGTAGTCCTTTTTCGGGTAGAGCTTTTTGTACTCCGCATCCAGGTAAGCAGGGTCCATGGCCGCCTTGAAGACGATCTTGCATTCAAAATGAATACCCGGCGTGTTGATAATTGGTGAGACCACCTTCCTCGCCTCGGCAAGTTCCAGACTGCACTCCTTATACTTGTCATAATCCCGACCGGATTTGGTCCCGCAGAACATGACCGCATCCTTCATGTCGGTCATGGGTACGGACACGGTGAAGTCGGCAGCCTTCTCGATGATCCCGAAGGTGTGCCTGGAATCGCGGACCAGGACCATGAAGACAGGTTTTCTCCAGACATATCCGATGGTTGCCCATCCGATGGTCATGGTGTTGAGCGCTTCCCCTGCCCTGACGGTCAAAAACGCCCCTTGCTTAATCTGATTCATCGCCTTTTCAGCGACAGCCATGTAATCTACTTCTTTCATCGTTAACTCCTTTCCTACAGTTTTGAGTTCTTACAGAATGACCGCTTCCTTCAGAGGGAAGCAGAAAAAAAGGCTTGCAAGTCATTGATAATCCTTGCAAACCCTTTATGTCTCACTGGAGGCGGCAATCGGAGTCGAACCGATGAATAACGGTTTTGCAGACCGCTGCCTTAGCCTCTTGGCTATGCCGCCCTGAATCAACATCTATGAATTTCGCGGAAGCAATATGTTATGGAGCGGGAAACGGGATTTGAACCCGCGACAATCACGTTGGCAACGTGAGGCTCTACCAGCTGAGCTATTCCCGCTTATACGTAGATTATTTTACACCACAAATGTGCTTTGTCAATAAAAAATCAGCAGAAACCAAACATCTCTCTTTCTATTTACTACTATAGTCCCGATAATAATTCATCACCTTTTTCACAAATCGCTCTGTCTCAGCTATGGGTGGAACACCATTACAGGTCTCCACTCTTTCCGGGCCGGCATTATATGCGGCCACCGCGAGCCTTTTGTCATTTTTAAAACGTTTTAGCAAAAGGCTCAAATATCGCGTGCCACCAAATATGTTCTCTTCCGGATCAAACGGGTTTTCCACGGCCATGGCATTCGACGTCTGGGGCATCAACTGCATCAGTCCCTGTGCTCCCTTGTGAGAGACTGCCTTATGGTCAAAGTACGATTCAGCCTTGATAATCGCCTTGACCAAGGAGGCATCCACCTCAAACCGTCTTGAAGCCTGAAGGATAATCCCCTCATATTCTTTTATAAACGTCGAAGGTGTTTTACGGATGGTTTTGATATATAGTTTATATTGGGCATCGGTTCGAACGTTGGTGAAATGCCAGACCCCTTCCTTGTCCACGTAGCGGTAGATATCTGCGGAAACTGGAAGGATAAAAAACAGTGAAAGTGCCAAACCAGCAGCACCAGCCCATTTCACCCTCGCTGCAAACATGTCTACCCCTGCTTCTTCCAATCAGCAAGAAATTTTTCCACACCAATATCTGTCAAAGGATGTTTAGTTAACTGTTGAATGACCTTAAAGGGTATTGTTGCAATGTCTGCGCCCATGAGGGCTGCATCAAGCACATGGATTGGATTTCGAACACTCGCTACAATCACCTCGGTTTCAAAGCCGTAATTATCATAGATTGTGATAATCTGTTCCACCAACTCCATACCAATTTGGCTGATATCGTCCAATCTACCCACAAAGGGGCTGATATACGCGGCCCCGGCCTTTGCTGCCATCAATGCCTGAATTGGAGAAAAACAAAGGGTTACGTTTGTATTAATCTTCTCCTGGGCCAAGGTCTTTACTGCCTTTAGGCCCTCTTCCAGCATGGGTATTTTTACAACAATATTATCAGCCAGATTGGCCAGTTCCCTTGCCTCCTTAACCATCCCTTCTGCATCCAAACTGACCACCTCGGCACTGACCGGACCATCTACAATATCGCATATTTCCTTTATAAGCCCCTTGAACTCCCGCCCCTCTTTGGCAACCAGGCTCGGATTCGTGGTCACACCGTCAACCATGCCCAATTCATTGGCCTTTTTTATCTCATCTATATTGGCCGTATCGATAAAAAACTTCATAATTCCTCCTTTTCCTTTTGAAATTTATCAGCACACTCCTCACTGCAGAAAAAATATTCCCTCCCATCTATTACCCTTCTTTTGGCATCCCTTACGGGTATATAAGTGTCACAGAAAGGATCCTTTACCATCTCGTCAATGACCCCGCCATTTTCAGTCTTTCTTATTTTCTGGCCAGAACCGAAATAGCTCCTCAAGACACGATAAAGCAAGTAGGCCAGGACTGCAAAAATCAGAAGTCGCATTTACGCGACCCCCATGGGAACCACAGACTGCTCTTTCTTTGGAGAATCCACAAGCAACTCAGCCATGCTTTTCCCGAGCACAGGGTGAACTAAATCCGGGGCCAAAGAAACCATTGGCACCAGCACAAATCTTCTCGAGTGCATCAGCGGGTGAGGAACCTGAAGTCCTTTTTCGGAAATCACCTCTTCTCCAAATAGAAGGATATCCAGGTCAATTATCCTTGAATCCCACTTTCTTTTTCTTTCCCTTCCCATATCTACCTCGATGGCCAAGAGGCTTTTCAGTAAATCCTGCGCCGACATATCAGCAGATAACACAATTACACCATTAACATACCAGTCCTGTCCTTCAACACCCACCGGCTGTGTCCTGTAAAAACCGGATTGTGCCGTCACTCTGCAGCCTGAAATCTCGTCGATCCGGACAATGGCCTCAAGACAATTGTCTGTTTTATCGCCAAGATTTGAACCGACCCCAATGTAAGCTGTTTTCGTCATTGGTGAAAAGGCGCTTTCGCCGTCTACAGGCTAAAGGCTTTTAATCTTTGCACGGCCTCCGCAAGCCTTTCCCTTTTCTGAGTCAACGCGATACGGAAGTACCCTTCACCAGGCTCCCCGAAGCCATTGCCAGGGGTCACAACCAGGCCAGCATCCTCCAGCAGACGCTCGGTCAATTCCGCAGATGTATAGCCTTCAGGGACCTTAATCCACAGATAAAAAGTCGCTCTGGGTGACTCCACCTCAAAACCAACATCCTGGAGCCCCTTGACCATCAGGTCCCGCCGCCTCGAATAAACTTGAACCATATCTCTGACACAGGACTGGTCCCCGCGTATGGCCTCTATACCTGCCATCTGAACGGCCTGAAAAACACCGGAATCAATATTGCTCTTGATGGCGCCAAGCCCGTCTATTGCCTCTCGGTTTCCAACAGCAAAGCCTATTCGCCAGCCAGTCATGTTATAGGTCTTGGAGAGAGAATGGAATTCAATCCCCACTTCCTTGGCTCCATCCGCAGCCAGAAAGCTGGGAGGACGATAGCCATCAAAAGCCATCTCGGTGTAAGCTGCATCATGGCACACCAGGATATTATTATCTCTTGCAAATTCCACGACTTTCCTGAAAAACTCCAGATCGGCAACCGCGGATGTAGGATTGTTCGGGTAGTTGATGAACATGATACGAGCCCTGGAGGTGATTTCATCTGGAATCGCATTAAGGTCCGGCAGGAAACGGTTCTCACTCAAAAGCGGCATAAAATAGGATTCTCCGCCGGCAAACATAGTGGCAATATGATAAACAGGATACGCCGGTGCAGGTACCAGCGCCACATCGCCCGGATTGACAAAGGCCAGTGGAAAATGCGCGATTCCCTCTTTGCTCCCAATAAGAGAAACCACCTCCGTATCCGGGTCCAGCTCAACCCCGAATCTTTCCTGGTACCATTTGGCTACTGCTTCTTTAAAATCGCCCATTCCTGAATAAGACGGGTACCTGTGGTTCGCAGGGTCCTCCGCAGCCTTTTTCAGCGCCTCAATAATGTGGGGAGGGGTTGGGAGATCAGGATCTCCAATACCCAGGTCAATGATATCCACTCCTCGTGCTCTGACTTCGGTCTTTTTTCGATCAATCTCCTTAAAAAGATAAGGAGGTAATTTTTTTAGTCTTTCTGCCTTTTCAAAAATATTCATTTCTACCTCTTAAAATTAAGCCCCTAATTTTAGCTCACTTTAGGCATTTTAGTT
>JAIVXD010000128.1:0-6589 GCA_048636195.1 Anaerolineales bacterium | reverse complement strand
TGCCTAAAGGTAACTTATCAATATGTTCGGGTGGATTTTATCCGTAAGGATTTTATAAAAGGCTTACGCCTAAATTCCGAAAAGCTGTACAGCCATTGTCACTCGCTCAAGGCAATAATCCGGTTGTGAGCGCTCGAACTTATTGAGAACTTACGCCTATTTGAGCAATTTCTTATGAACTAATTCCCTGACTTTTTTGGCAGGGGCTTTTCCCCGTGTTTTTTTCATAACCTGGCCAACCAGGAAGTCTATTGGTTTAGTAATCCCCTGTTTTATCTTTGAAACAGCATCAGGGTTTTCCCCTATCACTTCATCCAGTATTTTATCTAAAAGATCTACATCCTGAATGGGCTTGAGGCCTTTTGCCTCTATAATGGTTTCGGGGTTTTTGCCGGTCCTGAACATTTCGTATAAAACCGTTCTACCGATACTGTCAGTGATATCGCCTCTGTCAGTGAGATTGATGAGTTGAGAAAAATCTTTAGGCCGGATTGGGCATTCTTCTATTGTAAGAGAGGAATCATTTAAGAGTTTGAACAGATCCTTGGTAATCCAATGGCTCAGTCTCCTCCTGTCATTACAATGAAGGGCACACTTTTCAAAAAAGTCGGATACTTTTTTTTCTCTCGTTAAGATAATGGCATCATGTCTCGGTATTCCAAGATTCTTAATGAGATGATCTAACTTTTGATCGGGGAGTTCTGGCACGCTGTCTTCAATTCCCTGGAGAAATTCCCGGTCAATTTCTACCTCAATCAGATCAGGGTCTGGAAAATATCTGTAATCAGGTGCATCTTCTTTGCTCCGCATGGGCCTCGTTATCTTCTTTTCCTCATCAAAAAGTCTTGTTTCCTGAGAAACCCGGCGGCCAGATTCAATTAACTCCGACTGCCTTTTTATCTCATATTCAAGGGCTTCTGTAATGAATCTGAAGGAGGACATGTTTTTTATCTCTGCACGATTTCCCAGGCTCTTAGACCCCTTGGGACGAATGGATATGTTGACATCACAACGAAACTGGCCTTTCTCCAACATACAATCGCTTATTTCTATATACTTCAGGATTTGCTTTAGCTTTTCCAGGTAAGTGCGGGCTTCTTTTACTGAACGTAACGGATTTCGCTCATGATCCGCAACGATCTCAAGGAGGGGAACAGAGGACCGGTTGTAGTCCACAAGACTGTACTCTGAAGCCTCAAGGGAGCCGGATGAATGCACTAACTTGCCGGCATCTTCCTCAAGATGAATGCGCTTGATCCCCACAACGTAAGGCTTACCGTCATCCCCTGTGATCTCCAGATATCCGTCCTCGCAAAAAGGCCTCTCAAATTGTGATATCTGATACCCCTTTGGCAGGTCGGGATAAAAATAGTTCTTGCGGGCAAATCGGGACTCCCTGTTTATGGTGCAATTGAGTGCAAGACCGGCCCGGATGGCATATTCCACGGCCTTTTTGTTCAACACAGGTAGTGCCCCCGGTTGACCGGTGCAGACGGGGCATATCTGGCTGTTTGGGGGGGCTTCATATTTTACAAGACAATCGCAGAAGAGCTTTGTCTCTGTTTTCAGCTCCACATGTGTTTCAAAACAAATAATAATGTCGTAATCCATTTATCGTTCCTAATCCTGTCTTCAACGTTATTTGCTATTCACCGCAGAGACGCAAAGGGCGCAAAGGGATACTTTTTTTGTTTTCTTATCTTTTCTCAGCGTTCTTTGCGCCTTTGCGGTGAGTCATTAAACGTCTTCTTCCACTATTTTTTCATAAGCGTTCCCAACCCTTAACACCATTTCTTCATCAAATGCCTTGCCTATGATCTGGAGGCCGACGGGCAAGCCATCAACGGTTCCGCAGTTAACACTCATCCCGGGAAGTCCAGTCAGGTTTAGAGAGACAGTATAGATATCCACAAGATACATCTGCAGGGGATCGGCCATCTTTTCCCCTAGCTTGAAAGGGAGACAGGGGGACACAGGCGTGATCATGCAATCCACTTTTTCAAATGCCTTGTCAAAATCCTCTTTTATGAGTGCCCTGGCCTTTTGCGCCTTCAGGTAATAGGCGTCGTAGTAGCCGGCAGAAAGGGCATAGGTGCCTAACATGATCCTTCGTTTTACTTCTTTTCCAAATCCTTCACTTCTGGTTTCCTCATACATCCTGACCGAATCAGGGAGATCATGGTTCGATCTGAAACCATATTTTACACCATCATACCTGGCAAGGTTGCTGCTTGCTTCGGCTGTGGCTATAAGGTAATAGGAGCTGATGGCATACTTTGTGTGGGGCAAAGAGATATCTATAATATCTGCCCCGTTTTTGCCCAATACCTTGACCGCTTTCATGATTTGATCTTCTACCCGCGTATCTATGCCTTCAACAAAATACTCTCTTGGCAGCCCTACCTTGAGTCCTTTAATTCCTTTATTAAGAGACCTTCGAAAATCCGGCTTTTTGACTTGAGCAGACGTGCTATCCAATCCGTCGTGTCCACAAATCACGTTCAACAACATGGCGCAGTCTTCGGTAGTTCGACCAAGAGCGCCTATTTGATCCAGAGATGAGGCATAGGCAATCAACCCGTACCGCGAGACCCTGCCATATGTGGGCTTGATCCCGGCTACGCCGCAGTAGGCAGACGGAAGGCGAATTGAACCGCCTGTGTCAGTACCAATGGCCAGGATTGTCTCTCCACCTGATACGGCCGCGGCAGATCCGCCGCTGGAACCGCCTGGCACATGTTCGGTATTGACAGGGTTTCGTGTCGGGCCAAAGGCGCTGTTCTCAGTTGAAGAACCCATGGCGAACTCATCCATGTTGGTTTTTCCTATTAACACTGCACCGGCCTGAAGGACTTTTTTCACAGCAGTGGCGGTATAAGTAGGAATAAAGTTGCTTAAGATATTTGAACCGCAGGTAGTTCTTATGCCCTGAGTACACAAAATGTCTTTGATCGCAATGGGTATTCCGTTGAGCAGAGGAGTCCTTTTCCCATTTCGAAACTTTTTGTCTGCCAGGCCTGCCTGTTTTAAAGCTGTTTCTCGCGTGGTGGTGATATAGGCATTAATGGTGTCTTCTTTTTCATCAATCCTTTTGAATACCGATTCGGTGATTTCCCGCGAGCTGACCTCCCGTTTTTTCAGCATTTCGGCCAGATCACATGCACTTCGATCGCACAATTCCATACTTTAACCTTCGTAACAATTTAATTAATTAATCCCTTAAACCTTCCCTCTGTAGCGGGATGGCCCCAGCTTTGCTATGCGGGGAGGTGCGTGAGTAAGACATCACCGCCCGCTTCGCTCAAGACGCAGAGAACGCGGAGGAGGATATCTTTTTCCATCGCCGCTGAGAGGGCGGCGATGAAAAACCACTCGGCAGCTGAAACTGCGGCTGCAAAAGCCCACAATAAGCAATTATAGAACAGGACATCGCTTTGAGGAAACCCACCCACCGCAGATGAATGGATTTTGCTTTTCGGCGTCTCAGCGAAAAGCAAAATAGCAAATCATTTCTCTGCGATCTCAGCGTCTCTGCGGTGAACTATTACTTTCCCTAACTCTCTAATATTTTCGGGACCTTAAAGTAACCCTTTTCTCTCACGGGGGCGTTTGACAATAGTGGCTTTGTCTTTTTTGCTTTACCGGGTTTGTCCTCTCGCCAGACATTCTTTACTTCCAATACATGACTCATTGGACGTACCTTCTCCGTATCTAACCCTTTAAGTGTCTCAAAATAATCTAAAATAGAATTCAGGTCTTTCTGGTATATAGCAGCCTCAGAATCATCAAGCTTCAACCGTGCAAGTTTTGCCACGTGTGCGACCTCATCTCTGGAAATCTTTTCAGGTCTTTTTAACTCATGCTCGGTGATATCTTCTTGAGTCGACCCATAAATTCTGCTTCCGGCCTTTCGTGTACGAAATCCTGAGCCCAGATTCAGCTCTTCAAGATGGGATTTGTCCGCCGGAGACGGAGCCCGGCTCAGCGGACAAACAGCACGTCGGTTTTTAGGGAAAGCAATGACATCTCGAATGGACGGGACACTCAGAATCATTGCAATCATCCTGTCGATACCAAGGGCCACTCCACCGTGGGGCGGCGCGCCATATTCCAATGCCCTGAGAAAAAAGCCGAACTTGGTTTCCACTTCTTCCTTGGTCAAACCAAGGGCCTTAAAAACCTTTTCCTGGATCTCCATTTTGTGGATACGGATACTCCCACCGCCTAATTCCTCCCCATTTACAACCAGATCATATGCCCTGGAATTGAGGCCCAGCAATTCCTCCATGTTTGTGGGAGAAAAACCGGTTGGATCCGGCATTGTAAATGGATGGTGCTGGGAGCTCACCTTCCCATCCTTGAGTTCGAACAGCGGAAAGTTGCAAACCCACAAAGGGCGGTAGCTGTTCTCAGGGATCAGTTCTAGCCTGTCAGCGATGTGGAGTCGAAGACTGCAAAGCACCTCACTGATCAGGTCACGGGAGACATCGGCAATCATTATAAGTACATCACCATCTTCAGCCCCAAAACGCTTCATCAGGCCGTTTTTTTCGGCCCGGGTGAAAAACTGGACGATATTGGATTCCAGGCTCCCGTCGATGACTTTCATCCATGTCATACCTTTGGCCCCGAAGGAGGGCGCGATCTTCATGGAGTATTCATTCTGGAGCACATTTTTACTCAATGCCGCTGCCTGTCCCTTTACGCAGAACCCTTTAATCTGTCCCCCGTTGCTGATGATCTGTCGGAAAACGGAATACCCGGTATCCTGAACAATGTCCGTGACATCCTCAAATGCCATGTCAAAGCGAATGTCCGGCCGATCAGTGCCGTAATGTTCCATGGCCTCACTATATTCCATCCTGGGAAACGGTCTGGGCAGGTCCTTGCCTCCCAGGGCAAACACCCTGACCGTCAACTCTTCGATGATTTCATAAATGAATTCTTCATCAATAAAAGACGCCTCCAGATCCAGCTGGGTAAACTCAGGTTGCCGGTTAGGTCGCAGGTCTTCATCACGGAAACACCGGGCTATCTGGAAATAGCGGTCAGTACCGCTCATCATAAGGAGTTGCTTAAAGAGCTGGGGGGACTGTGGCAGGGCATAGAATTTACCCTTATGTATCCTGCTTGGCACGAGATAATCCCTGGCTCCCTCCGGGGTGCTCTTGGTAAGAAACGGGGTTTCTATCTCAATAAAATTCAACTGGTCAAGGTATTCCCGGATACATTTGATGATTTGATATCTTTTAATAAGAATTTCCTGCATAGAGGGGCGGCGAAGGTCAAGATATCTGTACTGTAATCGCAGGTCCTCGTCCACGTTTTCAGGACTGGCTTGAATCTCTTCCCCGAATACCATGGCCTTTTCAGAGATCTGGAATGGCAGGTTTTTTGATTTGGAAAATATCACCAGATCAGTTGCGAAAACCTCTACACCACCCGTCTTCAGGTTCGGGTTCTCCGTTCCCTTTTTCCTTATGGCTACCTTTCCCCGGACCTGTATTGCATATTCTTCCCTCAAGGTGGCAGCTTTTTTGTAACTGGCCTTATTCATCTGAGGGTTAAAAACCACCTGGGCTATACCGCGAATATCCCGGAGGTGAATGAACAAGACATTACCATGGTCCCGGATGGCGTCCACCCAACCCATAAGCAGGACATCCCGGCCCTCATGGGAAGAGGTTATTTCACCGCAATAGACTCTCTCTTTCCAATCCATAAAAATTACCTGAAAGTTATTTTACAAACCTCATTATTGATGATCTCGCAAAAAGTCGAAAAACCACTCTTTCTGTCATTCCGGCGAAAGCCGGAATCCAGTCTATTCGAGCATTTACAAAGGCTCTGGACTCCGATTTTCACCGGAGTGACGACTTTTACGATTCCATCATTATTGATACAGCCGCACCCCGGTTAAATAAAACCACAAAGGCATTTAACAGGGCAAGAAAAGGCACCCCAGTACCATCTTCCGGAGCTACGGGGCATGAAAATACACAAAAAAAATTGTGATTATCCATGCCTGTCGAAGCGGAGCGTAGATTTATCCGCCTCTGGAGGATCCCGCTGCCGGGGCCCCGCGGAATGCGGGGTAATCCTGTCCAAAAATCCTTTTATTAGGTGAACTACCACCAAAAAAGAACGACCGGCCCAGGGAATCAAGCCGGTTATGGTACAAAAGCAATCGACAGGGTTTTGGGACTATAATATCTGTAAAAAAAATTATTTCAAGCCTATTTCGTAACATCTCAATAAGTACTGGCATTCCGACTGCTTCCCCCTTTTGCAAAGGGGGATTGAGGCCCGCCCTGGCCTCCGGCTCGGAGATCCTACGCCTCGGAGAGCGCGACTTAGCGGCCATATGTCGTAATCTAACGAAGCAGTTATTTTCGGTCAGCCATTCTCGCAACGTATCAAGGTCAGGTCTGGGCCTGGGGGAATTTTCTAATACAGCCCGGGTTTATTGAGAACTTACTTCAATTCTTGACAACTATATTAAATTAAAGTATATTTTGCAATAAAAGATATTATCTACGTTTTATTTTACGGAAAATAGTCCTTATAATCTATGTTCAGTGAATAGAAG
>JAIVXD010000127.1:0-6607 GCA_048636195.1 Anaerolineales bacterium | reverse complement strand
GCTGCGTCCCGGGATGTCGCGCCTCCCGATCCCGTCCCGGTCTCGGGACGGGGAGGGCGGGCCGTAAGGATTTTATAAAAGGCTTACGCCTAAACTCCGAAAAGCTGTACAGCCATTGTCATTCGCTCAAGGCAATAATCCGGTTGTGAGCGCCCAAACTTTTTGAGAAATTACGTACCTTCTCGATATAGCCAGGGTGTTGTCCTGATATTATATACAATTGGCTACCCATAGTAAGCATTCAAGAAATCGTCCCTGGATATTCCGGATTGTGTGAGGATTGTACGCAAGGTCGAACTCTTAATCGTTGAATGGTTTGGCATGGTCAAAGGGGTTCGTGTTCCATCAGGATTCTGCCGCTCCATTGCGATGTGGTTTCCTTCTCGGACAAGCATAAATCCAAGATGTTCCAAGGCACGGATAACCTTCCGGTTTGGTGGATCCACTGGAAATTTGGGCATTAGAGGGCCACACCTGCTTCAGCAATATATGCAGCCAAAATAGGCGGATCAATTTTCGCGGCATCAACGCCAAAGGTTTCGATATGAAATTGAATTGCAGATTTTACATCAGCTAAAGCTGCTTCGTAGGACTCACCCTCACCAACTACTACACCTTTTAGACCAAGAGGATAAGCGACATAAGTGTCAGGGTGTTTCTCAACAACTATCTTGAATTCTCTCATGATAGCCACCTCGTTTCTCTCAAGATATATCCACCTGATTAGAAATCAAAACAGCATATAATTTAGCATTAACAGAAAAACGAGTAAACAACATAATTACAGCATTGAGCTTATCTTTTACTAAGGGAAGGGGAGTTTTTGGTCAGTCCCATTTTCCGCATAAAAACAGGCCACCCAGTGGGAATCATTCGTTTCTTTTAAAAGGGGTCTTTCCAGGCTGCATTTAGTCTTGTTGGCGACCCTGCACCTGGCAAAAAAAGGACATCCCTCATGTTCAGAAGCCTCTCTCTCCACCGGGAGTAAGGTATTATAGTGATTTATCTCGCCGGACAGTCCAAACTTGGGCAGCGCATCAATCAGGGCCTTGGTATAGGGGTGTCTGGGCTTTTGTATAACTTGATCTGCGCTCCCCAGTTCCATCATGTTTCCCTTATATATCACGGCGATACGATCGCAGAGATAGCGGGCAGCCGACAGACTGTGGGTGATAAACAGAAGTGTCACCTGGAATTTTTCCCGCATCTCGAGCAGGATGTTGAAGATCTGGGCTGAGATGGACGCATCAAGCATGGAAGTGGGTTCATCAGCCACCACAAAATTAGGGTTCAGCACCATGACCCTGGCAATGGCAACCCTTTGCCTCTGACCACCGCTGAGCTGATGAGGATAACGGTTAACAAAATCATCGGGTGGAGAGAGGCCGACTGATTTCATTGTCTCCCACACGGCGTCCTCTCTATCCTCGGCATTTCCTATTTTATGGATAACCAAAGGCTCTGAGATAGTATCAAAGACCGAAAGCTGGGGGTTGAGAGATTGATAAGGGTCCTGAAAGATCATCTGGACCTTGCGGCGAAAATCTTTCAGGGCCTTTCCCTTGAGCCCTGCCATTTCACGGCCATTCAGATATATCCTGCCTTCCTCCGGTTTTTCCAGTCTGACAATCAGACGACCGGCTGTGGTCTTTCCGCTCCCGCTTTCTCCAACAAGACCAAATATCTCCCCCCTTAATATCTTGATGGATATCTTATTGAGGGCAATGATCTCATTCCCGCGCGTACCGAAAAAGGAACCCCTGGATGTGTATCTTTTAACTATATGTTCCAGCTCAATGATGGTTTCTTTACCGTTATTCATCTTCATTCTTCCCCGCAATCTGCACCACACTGATAACAGAGGGTCTTGTGCCGCGGCGAAGTTTCAACCCACACAGCCTCCCCGGTTTTACATGCTGCCTTTGCGCCAGGGCAGCGGTCATGGAAGCGGCATCCGGAAGGAGGATGAATCAGATTCGGCGTTTCACCCGGAATGGGCATGAGCCGGCCCTTTTCCCCTGTCAACGTGGGATAGGATGACAGGAGCGCCTTTGTATAGGGATGCGCCGGATTATTGAAGACCTCTTCCCTGGAACCGTGCTCCACCAGCTTGCCCGCATACATAATACCGATATCATGACACACGTCTGCCACGATTGAGATATCATGGGAGATAAAGATCATGCTGATCCCGAATTCTTTTTGCAGGTTCATGATCTCCTTAAGAATCTGATCCTGAACAATCACATCCAGGGCTGTTGTGGGTTCATCCGCAATAATCAGCCTGGGTTTACAGGCCAGCGCCATGGCAATGATTGCCCGCTGCTTCATCCCTCCACTGTATTGGTGAGGGTAATCTCTCATGCGGTCTTTTGGTATTCCCACAAGTTGAAAAAGTTCTTCCACCTGTTCAAATGCCTCTTTTTTGTCAATGGAGGCATTATGTGTAAGTATGGCCTCTGCAATCTGTTCGTGAACGCGGTGGACCGGGTTCAGGGCATTCATGGCGGCCTGAAAGATCATGGCTATTTTCTGCCACCTGATTTCCCTCATCTCTTCATCTGACTTTTGCAGGAGGTCTGCACCATCAAAAAGCATGCGACCTTCCCGAATCACCCCATTGGGGGGGAGCAGCCTCATCAGGGCCATACCCAGCGTGGTCTTTCCACACCCGGATTCTCCAACAAAACCGAGGGACTTTCCTTCTTCCAATGAAAAAGAGACGTCCTCCACTGCATGGAGATAGCCCTTTTGGGTGTGATAACCTATGCTAAGATTCTGTACTTCCAGTAATGCCATCTTACTCGGTCCCTGCCTCCTTTCTCAACCTCGGGTCAAGCACCTCATCCATGGCCCGGCCCAACATGTAAAAGGCCAAAGTGATCAGGGAGATGCAAATGCCCGGTGGCAGAAGCCAGTATGGGGCATTGAACATGTGTCCTGTCTTCCACACCCATTGAAGCATCATACCCCAACTGACCGTACTGGGGTCCCCAAAGCCCAGAAAGGCCAGGGCCGCCTCAATGATAATCGCTGAGGTTACCCGAAAGGTCATGTAAAGAAAGGAAAGCGGCAACACGTTTGGCATGATATGCCTGAAAATGATTCTTGTATGCGAGGCCCCGGCCACTCTTGCGGCCTCAATGAAAGGTCTGTGCTTCAGGGAGAGGGTCTGGGCCCTGATCACCCTCGAGACCCCCGGCCACCGGAACAATGCAATGATCAAAACAATGGTCCATATGGTGAGCTGACCGAATAGTGCGGCAAGCATCAGCACCACAAGCATGGTCGGCATGACCATGATCATGTCTGCCAGTCGCATAAGAAACGTGTCAACGAATCTCCCCATATACCCGGCAACCATTCCTATGGCCGTGCCAAGAACGATACTCATAAATGCGGCTGAAACCCCCACCAGAAACGCAACCCTGGTACCGGCCAGGAGCTGGCTCAGGAGATCCCGACCCATGAAATCGGTACCCAGCCAGTGTCTGAGGCTCGGGCCCGTCGATTTGGTGATCTCAGGGTCCACCCCTGTCATGGGCTGATACATGGGGTCTATAAGGGGCGGAATAAAGCTGCAAATGGCCATCAAGGCAAACATGGCCAGCAGGCTAAGGCCAATCCTGCCAAGGAGATTCTGCTTATAGATTGCCCACCCACCCCGGAGACGGTCCATCCATGGGAATTTCTTTAAATGCTTTTTATGGGATTTCTCCATACTCATTTAATATCGTATCCGCGGGTCAAGGTAGGCGTATAGGGTGTCCACCACCAGATTGGAAATGAGGACTACGATTGCAATAAGCAAAAAACAGGCCTGGGCCAGGGGGTAATCATTCTGGCTCACTGACATGACAAGCTCCCTGCCTATGCCTGGCCAGGTGAAAATTGTTTCAGTGAGGGCGCCCCCGTTGATGGAAAAGGCCAGGCTAAGGCCCACGCTTGTCACCACTGGTAACGCAGCATTGGGTGCGGCATGATGGTCTCGAATCACCTTTTCAGGGAGGCCTTTGGCCCTTCCAGTAAGAATATAGTCTTCTTTGAGTGTTTCCAGCATACTGCTGCGCATGATCAATAAATAGGAGCCGAAATGTACGAGAAAAAGGGTGGTCAGGGGGAGAACCATATGATGGAGAACATCCAGGAGCTTGGTAAAGATACCCGCATCCGGGTCAAGCCATATCTCCTCCGAAAGTATACCCGTGATGGGAAACCAGTCCATCTTGTATGCAAACACCCAGATCAGTATCAGGCCTAACCAGGGAAGAAAAACAGTATGGGTGACCAATGCGCCTATGGTCAGTAACGTGTCTGTTGTTTCTCCCTTGTGCCACGATGCGATCTTGCCCAAAAACACACCCACCAGGGCGGAAAGTATAATGGCCGTGGTAAAGAGCAGAATGGTATTGGGCAACCGGGCCCATATAATTTCAATTACTGGTTGTCCGTAATGAAAGGACTCGCCAAAATTGCCAGTGAAAAAGTTCTTCAGATAATGTAGATATTGCTTCCCGAGGGGTTTATCGAGGCCCAATTGGGAGATAAGGTGTTCCGCATCCTCCGGTGTCATATCCGGATCCACCATTCTTGAGATAGGATCTCCGGGGGCCATACGGAAAAGTAGAAACAGGACCGTAATGATCACAAAAAAGATAATCGCGATCTGAATCAGTCGCCGGCCTATGTATTTCCACAGTTCCATTCTATACTGACTCCTGGTTCCTGGATTCTGACTTCTTTTTTATCAACTCATTTTGGTTTAAGCTCGCAAAAAGACCAGAGATTTCCGATTCCTTCAAGCGTTTCCACCCACCCGGTGAATTTATCCTCTCGCACAGCCTCAATCAAATCCGGAGTGTAGAGAGGGATGTAGGGCACATCGCGTAAAATAATCCTTTGCATTTCCCGGATCAAGTTCTGCCGCTTCTCCTTATCCATGGCGGCAGCAGATTCATCAGCAATCCTGTCAAAATCAAGATTATGATACCCGGCTTTGTTGCCACCACGTTTTTTGTCCTGTCCTGAATGGAAAAACTTTCTCATCCAGTCAGGATCAATATCCAGCCTTCCGTAAGCCAGGATAAATGCATCAAAATCATGCTGGTACTTGACCTTCTGGATCAGAGATCCGAAGGCCATGGGCTTGGCAGAGACAGGAATGCCTATCTCTTTGAGCCATTCCTGAATAATCATCCCGCTCATGGCCCGGAGGGGATCATAGTCAGCGGGCGGAGTTAAGATGGTGAATTTTTTCATTGGTTCCCCGTTTGGGAGCCGGATTCCCTTGCCCTTGACCAACTTCCCTGCCTCATTAACGGGCGGCACTTTCCAGGTATACCCTGCCTTTTTTAGAATCTCATAGGCCTTTTTGATCCTCTCCTCCCTGGTAAGCCCTTCACCGTACCGGGGCAAATCAGTACATAGCCAGAACTTGTTGCCGGGTGGTATGACAGAATCCATCCGGGTCGCGCGCCCTTGAACAATTCGAGTAATTATAAACTCCTTGTCAATAAGTATAGCAACTGCCCATCTGAGGTTCACGTCGCTAAAAGGCAGTTTTCTGAGATTAAAGCCCCAGTAGTAAAGGGCACTCCTTTCGTTAGAAAACAGCCTTATTCCAGGCTCCTTTTCAAGGTCTTCAAGATATCCCGGCTGAATGCCAAACCAGAACATGTCCATAGTCCCTTTTTTCAGGGCAAGGACGGCGGCATCGGATGTCCCGAAAAACTTGAAAATAATCCCATCAATGTTAGGGCCCAGCATCCGGCCGCATATCTTTTGACCGGTCCCGAAGAAGTGCTTGTTTTTCTGGACAAAAAGAAATGCCCCCTGACGCCATTCCTTCAAGACAAAAGGGCCGGTTCCCACCGGCTTTTTTATCTTGTGATTTTGTAATGTGATGAGAGGCTTTTCGCTGTTCCTGGCCTTTTCAACAATCTGCGCCCACTCCTTTTTTTGCACGATAGGTGAAGTCAGCGTTCGTGTCGTAAAAACAGCCATCGGTTTCTCAAGATAGAATATAACCGTGCGTTTATCGGGAGTTTCGATCCTTTTTATGAATTTCCACCTGGCTCGATATCTGGGCACCTTGAATTCTTTTATGAGTCGTCCGGTAAACGCCACGTCCTCGGAGGTAAACTCGGAGCCGTCTGACCATTTGGCCTGTCTTAGTTTTACGGTATATGAAACAGTCGATTCATCATAGACAGGGTCTTTTTCAGCCAGCCACGGGATAAGCTCCAATGTGTCGGGATCCCGTATATAAAGGCGCTGATACATAAGTGAGAGGACCCTGCCGGACCATTTGTCGCTTGCCAGCCAGATATTGAGTGTCTTGGGTTCATCCATCAGGCCGATTTTGAGGATATGAGCGGCATTGGCCCTGGAGCCTGAAAACCCTGAACTGATAATACAAATCAGGGTAAACACGAAAAAACAGATCACTTTAAAGAAGGGTTTTTTTCCAAAACAGATCAGTCTCATAATTTTTACTCCTTTTTCCTTTGGCGTTCCTTTACCTTCTGTTCAATGAAATCAATTACGTTGGCTTCAAGCTTTACATTATTCAGCCGGTTTATGCGAGGAATACCCCCGGGGCTGACGC
>JAIVXD010000126.1:0-6676 GCA_048636195.1 Anaerolineales bacterium | reverse complement strand
CTGCCATTCTTCAAAGAATTGGTTGAATCAAATTTCACACAAAAAACTTGACAGTACCATTTTTTGGAAAATGATTTTTTGGAAAAGCAGCAATTTTCGTTATGGCTTCCGTCTGGCCCTGCATTAGCAAAGTCTAAATGTAATTAGAATTGCTATTGGAAAATTCTCCGCAACAAGCGAAATTGTATAAAAATATGTCATTGCATTTGGCAGCACCGTACGTTATGTCATTTACTCATGGGAACGGAATACATAAAAATAAGAAGGGCAAGACAGCATAATCTAAAGAATATCTCACTGGATATCCCGAGAAATAAGCTCGTTGTGATCACCGGATTGTCTGGGTCCGGCAAATCTTCCCTTGCTTTTGATACCATCTATGCCGAGGGCCAGCGCAGGTACGTCGAATCGCTTTCTGCCTATGCACGGCAGTTCCTTGAGCAAATGGACAAGCCTGATGTGGATTCCATTGAAGGGTTGTCCCCTGCCATATCTATTCAGCAGAGAAGTTCGAGCCGAAATCCCCGCTCCACAGTTGGCACCGCCACGGAAATTTACGATTACTTAAGGGTCCTATTCGCCAGGGTGGGGCAACCTTATTGCCCAGAATGTGACTTGAAAATCAGCTCACAGACAACCCAGCAGATTGTGGATCAGATTATGGAGCTTGAAGAGGGGACCAGGGTACAGCTCCTGGCCCCTTTGGTAGAGGGGCGAAAAGGGGAACACATCCAACTGCTAAAGAGGCTTCGAAAGGATGGCTTTACGCGCGTAAAGATAGATGGAGAGTTCAGTCTCTTGGATGAGGATATTGCTCTTGAGAAGAACAAAAAACACGATCTCAGCGTGGTGGTGGACAGGCTGGTCATTAAGAAGGAGATCCAGCGCCGACTTACTGATTCCATGGAGCTCACACTCTCCCTTTCTGAGGGCAAGACAGTCCTTGATGTTATTGGGTCAGAAGAGATTTTTTTCAATCAAAAAGCTGCGTGTCCCAGATGCGGATTTAGTATTCCGGAACTAACTCCTCAGATGTTTTCCTTCAATAACCCCCAGGGTGCATGCGGGGAATGTAGCGGGCTGGGCACAAAGAGATATTTTGATCCGGCCCTGATCATTCCGGATTCTGACCTTTCCTTGAGAGAAGGAGCCATCGTCCCGTGGGCCAAACGACACTCAGTGTATTTTCAGCAGATGTTGGATTCTCTGTGCCAGCATTACGGTATTGACGTTTACAGCCCATTTAAAGACCTCCCAAAAGAAATCCAGGAAGCCTTTCTTTATGGTTCAGGAGACGATGAGATCAAATTCTATTTTGAGAAAGACGATCGAAGATACTTTTATGACCGCCCTTTTGAGGGGGTCATCCCTAACCTGGAAAGACGGTATCGTGAAACAGATTCATACCAGATTCGGGAAGAGATTGAGAAGTACATGAGTATCAGGCCCTGTCCGGTCTGTGGTGGTGCAAGGCTGAAGCCGATCAGCCTGGCAGTTCGAGTAGGAGGAAGGGCTATTCATGAGATTACGGGCCTTTCTATTGAAAAGGCGTACGAATTTTTTTGTGGCTTAAAACTGGGGCACAAGGAACAGGTCATCGCTCAAAGGGTTCTTAAAGAGATCAGGGATCGACTCGAATTTTTGAGAAATGTAGGGCTTGATTACCTCACAATTGACCGTTCATCCTCTACCCTTTCAGGAGGTGAGGATCAGCGGATCAGGCTTGCCACTCAGATTAGCTCGGGTCTGGCCGGGGTGCTGTATGTCCTCGACGAGCCCAGTATAGGCCTCCACCAGAGGGATAACCTGCGGCTGCTGGCAAATTTGAGGCATTTGAAGGACCTGGGAAATACTGTGCTGGTGGTGGAGCATGATGCTGAAACTATCCTGTCTGCAGACCATGTAATTGATATGGGGCCCGGGGCAGGCGCGAAGGGTGGCCATGTTGTGTTCCAGGGGAGCCCGGATGAAATGATGCGCGATATTACATCCCTTACCGGCCAGTATCTGGGAGGCGCGAAGGCCATTCCTGTGCCTCGGGTTAGGAGGCGCGGCAACCAGAAAGCGCTCGTGATTGAGGGTGCCAGGGAAAATAACTTGAAAGAAATTGTAGCGAGAATTCCATTAGGCACCTTTACCTGTGTCACCGGTGTCTCTGGTTCCGGCAAGAGCAGTTTGGTTAACGGTATCCTTTACCCCGCCCTTTGCCAGAAGCTTTACCACTCCAAAGCAAAGGTTGGCCACGTGAAATCTATCAAGGGCATCCACAACATAGATAAAGTAGTCAACGTTGATCAGAGCCCAATCGGCAGAACCCCACGTTCCAACTCCGCCACTTATACAGGGATTTTCACCCATGTCCGTGAACTCTTTTCCATGCTTCCGGAATCCAGAGCAAGAGGGTACAAACCAGGAAGGTTCAGTTTCAATGTTAAAGGAGGGAGGTGTGAGGCCTGCAAGGGAGATGGCATCATAAAGATAGAAATGCATTTTCTTCCGGATGTCTATGTCACGTGCGAGGCCTGCAAGGGACTTCGGTATAACCGGGATACACTGGAGATAAAGTATAAGGGGTACAGCATTGCAGATATCCTGGATATGACGGTGAACCAGGCCTTTGCCTTTTTCGAGCACATCCCCGGGATCAAAAACAAACTGAATACTCTTGTGGATGTGGGTCTTGGCTATATAAGACTGGGGCAGCCGGCTACTACACTTTCAGGCGGCGAAGCGCAAAGGATAAAACTATCCAAGGAGCTAAGCAAAAAGAATACGGGAAAGACACTTTACCTTCTTGATGAACCTACAACAGGGCTCCATTTTGCCGATATCCAGAAACTTCTTGAAGTCCTCAATTATTTTGTGGAGCAAAGGAACACGGTAGTGGTCATAGAGCATAATCTGGATGTTATAAAAACCGCCGATTATATTATTGATTTAGGTCCAGAGGGAGGGGAAAGGGGTGGATATGTTGTTGGGACGGGAACCCCGGAAGAGATTGCAGGAATCGAGGGCTCATATACGGGCCAATTTCTAAGGAAAATCCTGTCTATGGAAGCTTTTCCTCCGGTAATGGAGGTGTGATATCAGTGTTGCGAACAGTAGAGAGATGTTGGATGAGAGGGCCTTTTAAAACCGGCCCTCTCAGTTGATTAATTGATGACTTTTTCAATGAACGTTGCAAAATCCGGGATCTTGAATACCATAAGCAAACAGATCAACAGGGCGTAAATACATAGGGACTCGATCAGGGCCAAGCCAATAATCATGGTGGTCATAATCTTTCCGCCTGCTTCGGGGTTTCGGGCTGTTCCTTGAAGCGCGCCGTTGATTGCGTTACCCATAGCAAGACCGGTCCCAAGTGCAGCAATCCCAATACCGAAGCCGCATGCGATGGCTATTCCGAAGTATATCCACAGACCCGTTGCCTGAGCAGATCCTTCGCCTGCGAATGCCATTGAGGCCGCCCCCAACACTAATACTGTTGTAAAAGCACTGATTAATGTTTTCTTCGACATGTAAACCTCCCTTCTCTTATATTTGGCCTTCTTCCAAAAGGCTTTTTAAACGTAATACGTATTACTTCACCTATAAAAAATATTAGACAGGCTTACAGGATAAACAAGATCAAACTAATCTCCCGCTGTGAGCGGGATTAATCCTGTCAAAAAAAATAGATAGCTGAACTTGTACTTTTAAATTAATGTGCCTCTTCCATGGCACCTGCGAAATAGATTATTGACAGGAGCGTAAAAACCAGCGCCTGTATAAAGCTCACCAAAATGCCCAGGAAAAGAATGGGCAACGGGGCCAGATAAAGACCTGCCAGCATAAAGAAAATACCAAGAACCGTCTCTTTGCCAAAAATATTACCAAAAAGCCGGATACTCAGTGACATAACACGGGCAAGATGGCCAATCATTTCGAGAATGAACATCAAGGGGGCCAACCACCACACAGGCCCCAGAAAATGTTTTATATATTTGGTCCCATGGAACTTTATTCCGATGATGTGCGTAAGCACAAATGTGCAAAGAGCCAGGGCCAGGGTGGTATTGAGGTTAGCAGTGGGCGAAAAAAAGCCGGGCACAAGTCCGATCAGATTGGACACAAGGATGAAAAAGAAGACCGTGGCAATATATGGGAAAAAGAACCTTCCTTCCGGTCCGGTAATCTCCACCATAAAATCTTCAAGTCCACCAACAATGACCTCAACGACGTTCTGCCCTTTTTTGGGGAGGAGTTTGACCCCTTTTCCAAACAGGACGGCGCTGATGATAAGAATGAGCATAACAAACAACATGTGTGTCACATGTGAATAGTGATGGGCAAAATGCTCCAGCCCAATGGCCGAAAGGATTGCGTCTATAAAAAAAATCGGATGCTCCATAGACCTAAGCTGTCTCCTTTGAAAATGTTGTTCGGATCATTAGGATTCCTAAACTTACAATACCAATAACCACTATTGAGAGTCCCACAGTTAATCCCACAGGATCTATCCATTTCTGTGACAAAGATAGATAGATTAATATACCCATTGCTGCAAGTCTAAGATAATACGTGGCAATAACGGATACCTTCCCTGTTTTTCGAGTGTCGTCAGGGAAAAAACCCTGGCGTATTGTATGCTGGAACGCATGGAAATTGACGATAACCATCAAACCGCCGATAATGATGCCCGCCGTAAATGCCGGGCTCATAACAAAGCAACTGGCTGAAGAAAGCAACAAAAGAATAAGCCAGTTCAGGCGTTTAAGATCCCTGTACAAATTTTTCCATTCCATCACAGGCGCTCAACCCTTTTGTACATGATATAGAGATTCCTGAATGCTGCTGCGATACCAAAACCTACGAAAATCAAAAACAACCAAGGGCTTGTATCCAGCCATTTATCCAGGTAATAACCGATCAATGCACCCAAAGCAATGGCGATGCCCATTGACAGACCCACTGTACTGACAAAACCAAGGGTCTTGATGGTTTTTTTCAGGTCTTCGTCCATTTTCATAGGTCAAGACCGGTAGCCCACCCATCTACTGATAATTATGGGTGTCTATCACACGGTTTCAGTTAAAGTCAATAGAATTCTGTTTAAAGAGATTTGAAAGCCACTGAAGCGCATTCAATGGTTTTCCGGACCGTTTCTTCACTATGGGCAGTAGACAAAAATGCGGCTTCATAAGGAGACGGAGCAAGATATATCCCCTGATCAAGCATGCTCCTGAAATATCTTTTGAACAGATTTTCATCACTGGCCTTGGCCGTTTCAAAATCCGTTACTGGTTCGTCCGTAAAAAAGAGCGAACCCATGGATCCGACCCTGTTGATGACCACATTTACGCCCGCCGCTTCTGCAACCCTTTTAAGACCGGAAAAGAGCATGTCCCCCAACTTGTCAAGCTCATCATAAGGCGATTTCTCTTTCAGAATCTTGAGCGTTGCGAGACCTGCGGCCATGGCCAGGGGATTTCCGGAAAGGGTTCCTGCCTGATACACATCTCCTTGGGGTGCCATCCTGGTCATGATCTCCTTTTTCCCTCCATAGGCGCCAACAGGCAGTCCGCCGCCGATAATCTTACCGAGGCATGTCAGGTCGGGCATGATACCATAGAGTTCCTGGGCTCCTCCTATGGCTACCCGAAAGCCGGAAATAACCTCGTCAAAGATGAGAAGGGCGCCATATTCGTTGGTAAGTTCTCTCAAGCCCTTCAGGAAGGCTTGATCCGGATTAATGACACCCATATTGCCGGGGATGGGCTCAACAATCACGGCCGCGATTTCGGGACCAAATTTACCAAAGGCCTGAACCACGCTTTCAAGGCTGTTAAAGGGAAGCGAAATCGTATGCCTGGCCAGATCCTGAGGAACCCCGGGGCTGCCGGGAATGCCGAGCGTGGCGAGCCCGGAGCCTGCTGAAACCAGCAAACTGTCAGCATGACCGTGATAACACCCATCAAACTTGATGATTTTCTCCCTGCCGGTGTATCCCCTGGCAAGCCTGATAGCGCTCATGGTTGCTTCCGTACCGGAATTAACCATTCGGACCATCTCTATTGAGGGCACCATTTCTACAATAATGTCTGCCATCTCCACTTCAAGCTCTGTCGGCGCTCCATAACTGGTGCCCAGTTTTACTCTTTCCTCAAGGGCGTTGACTATTTCCGGGTGAGCATGGCCCAATATCATGGGTCCCCACGAACAGACATAATCAACATATTCATTGCCATCCACATCCCAGATGACACACCCATTCGCTTTGGAAATGAATGGTGGATCAATTCCCACGGCCTGACCTGCCCTTACAGGGCTATTTACACCACCAGGGATACATTTCTTGGCTTTTTGAAACAATTTTTCTGAAATTACTCTCATTCTTCGCCTCCGAATGCTGTCCGTTCTCAGATTGGTAACATCTCAATTAAGTCTGGGCATTCCTACTGCTTCCCCCTTTTGCAAAGGGGGATTGAGGGGGATTTTATTAATGCAGCCTGGCCTTATTGAGAACTTACTCTTTTCCCCATTGTGCATCTTCACCAGTGTAGGCTGCGTTTGGATTAATGAGTGGGCATATATTTTTGCATTTGTCATTTGACATTCATTTGAAATTTGGGCTTTGACCTTTGTCATTTAAATTCATTTTATTTACGTATTTTGACTCTTTTTAGGGTCACCATTC
>JAIVXD010000125.1:0-6850 GCA_048636195.1 Anaerolineales bacterium | reverse complement strand
GGCATCCGGAATTCAAGGGAGGAGAGGTCTTCTTAAAATGTGTTCTCATACTTTAGCTGGTCAGCGCCTGATGGAGATATTTGAGCTTTTGTCGAACCACTTCGGTCCTCAAAACTGGTGGCCGGCTGAGACAGAGCTGGAAATGATAGTTGGGGCTGTTCTTACCCAGAATACAAACTGGAAAAATGTGGAAAAAGCCATTGAAAACTTAAAAGGCAAAGGTCTGCTTTCACTGGAAGGCCTTCGTTCCCTTGCTGTTACAGAGCTTGCTCAAGAGATCCGGCCAGCCGGCTATTTTAATATCAAAGCTAAACGATTGATGAACTTGATCGATTTTATCGTTGCGTACTACCAGGCAGACCTCTCTTTGCTCCTGGAAGATGAGACTCAAAACCTTAGACAAGGCCTTCTTTCTGTCAAAGGGGTTGGCCCGGAGACCGCTGACAGCATCCTGCTTTACGCGGCACATCGCCCCGTATTCGTCATTGATACCTATACTCACCGCATTCTAAGCCGCCATGACATGGCTGAGGAACAGACGACCTATGATGAACTGCAGAAATTGTTTATGGACCATCTGAGCGAAGACACGTCTCTTTTCAATGAATTTCACGCTTTGATTGTGCAAACAGGAAAAACTTATTGCCGCAGAAAGCCGCTTTGTACCCGCTGCCCCCTTGAGGGATGGGGGCCGTTTGACTGAGTAACTCTAACTAAACTAAAGGTTCAAGGCGCAAGGAATTAAATTGAAATAAAATTACTGTTTTGGTACATCAAACTTGATGCCCATGTAAAAAGTTCTTTTTACATGGATTTAGGAATTTAGGGATTCAGGAATTACGAATTATTTAAGCTTGTTGTGAGAATATTAAATTGGAGAATCCTGTAAATTTTGACTTTTTACCAATCCATCAAACTTGATGGTCTCGTAAAAAGTCCGAATTTATGTTTTTGACACCTATAACTATTTGATATTCCAATATGTATAAGGCATTTCAAGCATGAATGTGTATATAAAAGCCCTAAGGGCACCTTTCCTGGCTGGCTCTTTGATTCCGGTCATTATAGGCGCTGCCTATGGTTTCACTGATAAGCATTTTTCTCTCCTGCTTTTTTTAATCACTGCCCTTGGAGTGGCAGCCCTGCATCTGGCCGCTAACCTGCTTAATGATTATTACGATGCCAAAGGCAGTGATCCGATCAATGTGCGTTTGACGCCTTTTAGTGGCGGAAGCCGGGTCATTCAAAATAGACAGGTTGCACCCTGGTGCGTGCTGTCAATCGCTGTATTTTTTTATGTGCTCAGTCTATCTGCTGCTATCTGGCTGGTTTTTCTGGGAAGACCCCTTGTGCTTGCAATCGGTCTTTTAGGGGTCGCTGCAGGGTGGGCCTATTCAGCCCGTCCCCTTCAGCTCATGTCTCGTGGATGGGGTGAAATTTGCATATTTTTCGCATTCGGCCCGTTTATCACCCTGGGAGCCTACTATGTAATGTCTGGCTCTCTCAGCTGGTCCGCCTTTGCTCTTGGGTTTCCCCAGGGTTTCTTTATTGCGGCCGTAATATGGATCAATCAATTCCCCGATTACGAGGCAGATCGTGATGCCGGGAAGAAAAATCTGGTAGTCAGATTGGGGCCGAAGCTCTCCAGGTATCCTTATTGCATCATTATGCTGGCGGCATTTATTGCCGTTATTTTTCTTATCGGTATTGTAGGATTGACCTACCTGACCATGCTGTCTTTTATTGCATTTCCACTCGCATTCAAGGCGATGAAAATTCTATGGAGAGAATATCTCTCATATGAGGGGCTGATACCGGCACAGGCTCTTACCATTCAGACTCTGATAGCCCATGGAGTTCTCCTTTCCCTTGGCCTGGTCTTGAGCCGGTTGGTGTAATGTGTTGTGATTGTATAACTTATTCCAATTGCAGAGCGAAGCGGAGCTAAGTTCGTTCTCGGGAGGTTACAAAATGATCAGTAGATACACGCGACCTGAGATGGGTCGTATCTGGGAATCTGAAAATTTATATGCAAAGTGGCTTGAAGTTGAAATTGCAGCTTGCGAGGCCATGGCACAAGAGGGCCTTATACCTGAGGAGGCCCTTGAAAACATAAAGAAAAAGGCCGCCTTTTCTGTAGGGCGCATTCTGGAGATTGAAGAGGAAACCAAACACGATGTCATTGCATTTTTAACGAACGTGGAAGAACATGTGGGCCCTGATTCACGATATATCCATTTGGGTCTCACCTCTTCCGACATCCTGGACACGAGCTTTGCGCTTCTTTTGAAACAGGCCATGGACATAATCGTTCAGGATCTCCAGGAGCTTATGGATGTCATTCGGACCAGGGCAATGGAGCATAAGTATACGGTCATGATCGGGCGCTCCCACGGAATTCATGCAGAGCCAATAACCTTTGGCCTGAAACTGGCCGTATGGTATTCTGAAATGAAACGGAACTTGCAAAGACTGGTTGAGGCGCGTGATGTCATCAGTTACGGAAAGCTCTCCGGGGCCGTTGGTACGTTTGCCAATACTTCGCCAAAGATCGAAGCTCTTGTATGTAAAAAACTTGGGCTAAGGCCTGAAGAAATATCCACTCAGATTATCCAGCGCGATCGACATGCCCAGTATTTTTCAAGTCTTGCAATTCTCGCCGGGACACTGGAAAAAATAGCTGTCGAGATACGACATCTTCAGAGGACAGAAGTCCTTGAGGTAGAGGAACCCTTTGGAAAGGGACAAAAGGGCTCTTCTGCCATGCCCCACAAGAAAAATCCCATTGGCTGTGAAAACATTTCAGGCCTTGCTCGCCTTGTGCGATCCAATTCCCTGGCCGCCATGGAGAACATGCCCTTGTGGCATGAGAGGGATATCAGCCATTCCTCTGTGGAAAGGGTAATCGCGCCGGACAGCACCATTCTCATTGACTACATGCTTCATCGTTTAACCGGAATTCTAAGAGGTCTGGTGGTCCATGCTGACCGGATGGATGAGAACCTGAACAAAATGAAAGGGCTTATATTTTCTCAGCAATTACTCCTGAGACTGGCCGGAAAAGGCCTTGAAAGGCAGAGTGCCTATGTTATGGTACAAAGGAATGCCATGAAGGTTTGGGAGACCGGGCAGGAATTCAAAGGTTTTATCATGGAAGATCAAGAGATTGGAGGATATTTGAGTAAGACAGAGATCGAAGAAATATTTGACCTGGACTATCACGTGAAACATGTAGACGATATCTATGAGAGGGTGTTTTAGTAGCAATTAGAATTACTGTGGGGAAAAATATATTGGCATTTAGGGCTATTGCTGCTATTCTGAATGTTTTAGGATTGATTATTGATGATTCCCTGCATTATTGATAAGTCCCGAATTCCTTTTGCGAACTGCGGTTTTATTTTCGTTTTCAGCACAGCAGTATTTTTCTTTCTTGGCTGCGGTCTCGTTGAGCAGGAAGAGAACAGTGTAGTCATCGTTGTTGGCTCCAGGCAAATCACCGCTGATGAGCTAAAGAAGGATATGGAGTTAATAGGTGCCGGAATGAATGTCCTGGAGAAGCACCAGGACCAGTATCGGGACCAGCTTGCTGAGCAGTTGATATGCCATTATCTGATCATGGAATATGGCAGGGAAAAGGGCATTGTTATCCCGGAAAAGGAGCTGCAAACTGCCCTGAATGACATCAGGCAGGAATATGGGGAAGATGCCTTTAGGGAAGCGTTACTTCGGGAATATGTGGATTTTGATCAGTGGAAAGATCAATTTGGAGAGCAACTCCTTGTAAACAGAATTTTAGAGAAGGTTTCAGAAAATATTGTCCCGCCGACCTCCAGGGAGATTGAGCAGTATTTTGAAAATAATCCTGATGAATTCAGGTGTCCCCGGATGGTAAGATTCAGACAAATTGTTACCAGGACCAAAGGAGAGGCCGAAAGTCTCCTCAAACGAATACAAAACGGGGAAGACATGAGGGAACTGGCCCGTGAATATTCAATAGGGCCTGAGGCTGACAATGGCGGTGAGATCGGCTGGATTGCCCGTGACCATCTGGAAGAGTCAATGGGAAAGGTGCTTTTTTCAATGCCGCAGGGTAAACTGAGTCCGGTTGTGGAGACGCCTTATGGATACCATATTTTTAGAGTGCTTTCCATTCGACCCGATACTGTGAAAGAACTCCCGGATGTCATTGAGCAAATAGAAACAAGGCTTCTTCACCAAAAACGTGAAATATTCCTTAAGAAATGGATAGAAAACCTGGGGACTCATTTTGAAGTCAGGATTAATCAGGAACTGTTGAATAAATTGGAATTGAATTGAATGAAAGGATTTAAGATTTTCTCCATAATCATTTGGACGGCGGTTCTGGCCCTGATATTTCATCCCGTAGTATTGGCTGAAATATGCAACAGGGTGGTGGCACAGGTGAATAACGATGTGATCACACTCTACGAACTGGATAACAAGATCAAAGAGCTTACCGGTTATGATTCAGGTGAGCTTAAAATGAAAGATGAAAAAAAATATATAGAAACCCGGCGCAAGGTTTTAGATCTTCTGGTCGATGAAAAAATTGCCTTCGAGAAAATCCGGGAAATGGGAATCGAGGTTACACCCGGGGAGATTGATGAAGCTATTGAAAGGATAAAGGAAAGTAACCAGTTTACCCAGGAAGACCTGATTGCCAGACTAAAAAAGCAAGAAGTGAGTTTGGAGTCGTACCGGGAAGAAATCAAAAGGCAACTGGAACGGAACAGACTTATCAATTACGAAGTAAAGTCGAAGATAGTCATAAGAGAGGAAGAGATCAAAGACTATTACAGCAAAAACAAAGATGAATTCAGCATCATAGCAGAAGTGCATCTTGCAACTATCTTTCTGAAGCAGGAAGACCCGTCAAATCAAGAAGAAACTGTTGCTCTTTTACGGAAGGCCGAAGAGATCGTCTTCAGACTGAAAAAGGGTGAGGATTTCGGTAAAATGGCCAGGGAGTTCTCTCAAGGCCCCGGCGCCGAAGAGGGCGGGGATCTGGGGCTTTTCAAGACGGCCCAGCTTGATCCGGAACTTCTGAAAGTTCTAAAAGGCATGTCAACGGGAGACGTTACCAGGCCGATCATAAGACAGGCCGGGATACAGATTGTTAAGCTTCTTGAAAAGCAGGACAGCGGAGTGAAGCCTTTTGAAGAGGTAAGAGATGCCATTTTTGAAATTCTTTACAAGGAGGAAATAGACAAAAGATATTCCTCCTGGATCAAAGGTTTAAGAGAAAAGGCATATACAAAAATCATTTTTTAAAACCGGACAAATATGAACCACCTTGAATATCAGCATCCTACCGATCAAAAGGCCTTTGCCTTCGAGTCAGACACTCTTTCGGAGCATAGCCCGGGACGGAGACCAGATGTGGAGGACGGAGAAACAGGGTCAATTATGGAAAGTGGTGTAGGGGCCCTTTTGAAGGATGAAAGGCAAAGAAAAGGGCTCGATTTTGGTCAGGTCTCTGAAATGACCAGGATCCAGCCTCACATCCTTCAGGCCTTGGAAAGCGAAGACTGGCCCAGTCTCCCTTCGCCGATTTTTGTGAAGGGATTTGTCCGTTCTTACGCCCATGCTGTGGGATTGGATGAGGGGGAGATTGTAGCACTTTATCAGAAGACTGCCCCCATTGAATCTACAACTCCCAAGCCTCTTGGAGAGCCTGTGGGGAGCAGGAAAACTCTCTCGGTTGTGCTGGTCCTTCTATTGGTTACAATGGCATTAGCCTATTTTTTGTGGAAGGAGTATCTACCTGGAAAGGGCGTCTCGGAGCGCTCTCAGGCAATTCATTCAGTTGACAGCAGCATGGTGAATTCAGAGCCTGTTCAGGAAACTTTCAGCGAAACCCAAGAACTGTCTTTGAAGAAGCAGAAAGAACCTGTATCGGGCCAGGTCTCTGAATCGGTGGAACAGGTACCCCGGACGGAGAAGGCTTTAATCCGAGCGGCTTCTGCACCGGAACCGTCTCCTGAACTTGTTGACGTTAAGCCTCCCAACAACTCCTTGGAGGAAAAAGCGGCAACATCATTTTCAGCAGGACCGTTGTTAGCCTATGAGCCTGAAACCAGCCCCGAACCTGAAACCCGGGAACTGATTCTTAAGGCAAATGTTAGAGAAAAGACCTGGGTCAGGATCTTTGTGGATGATCAGGATCCCAAAGAATATATCTTCACTCCTGGAAGCCACCCTGAGTGGAAGGCTAAAGAGGGCATGGAATTGCTTATCGGCAACGCGGGCGGTATTAGTTTTGAGTTTAATGGCGTACAGGTCGAAAATATTGGAAATCCCGGACAGGTGGTTCGTTTGAGCCTGCCTGAAGGATACAAAAGAAAAAAATTGCAGGATTAAAATGAAAAACGTTTTCCATATCTTTGAAGATAGAGGTTTTATTGAACAGGTAACTGACGGGAAACTCGTGCGTGAGCTCCTTGAAAACCCTATAACCTGCTACATCGGGTTTGATCCAACCGCAAAAAGCTTACATGTGGGTAGCCTTCTCCCCATCATGTCCCTCGTCCACATGCAGAGAGCAGGACACAGGCCGATCGGTGTTGTTGGAGGCGGGACCGGTCTTGTGGGAGATCCCAGCGGAAAAACAGAAATGCGCAATATTTTAAAGCTGGAAGAAATCAATGAAAATGCTGAGGCACTAAAGAAGCAGTTGTCTCGTTTCATTGATTTCAGCGATGGCAAGGCCATAATGGTCAATAACGCTGACTGGCTCACGGATCTCCACTATATAGAATTTCTTCGAGATATTGGGCGGCATTTTAGTGTGAACAGGATGCTTGCAGCGGAAAGTTACAGGGCAAGG
>JAIVXD010000124.1:0-6910 GCA_048636195.1 Anaerolineales bacterium | reverse complement strand
TTTTGATGGCTAATGCATTTTTAACCGATACTGGACAGCCAATGGCACAACAGCCCCGGGTCTCGTTCTTAGAGTTGACGCAGTTGATAATGACCACGTTCTTTATATCGCCGACGTCTTTGGCTTTTAGCTTTTTCTCAAGCTGAAGCTGGGTGACCACACGTGGATCGGAGCCGTATTGGAACTGGCCTTGTTCGGGCTCGATCTCCTGCATGCCTGTGGCCACGATAACGGTTGAGATATCGAGGTTCTCGCTTTTACCATTTGCATTTAGCGTCACCTTATAGTTTCCAATATAACCTTCGACTGCTTCAATCTCAGTGCTTGTGTAAACTTTAATATTCGGGTGAGATTCCACAATATCCGTCTTGGCCTTCACAATGTCTGCCGCCAAAATCTCATCATGATCATGAGACACTGTCGATATGCTGTTTAAAAGTCCACCGAGCTTCTGTTCTTTTTCTATTATATAGGCATTAAAACCCTGATCAGCTACATTCAAGGCTGCTGTCATGCCCGCCATTCCACCGCCGATAATCATACAATCTGTTGCAACCGGGAGCCTGATCTCCTCGCCTTCTTCAAGAAGCATGGCCTTTGCAACGCCCATCTTGACCAGGTCCTTGGCCTTTTGTGTGGCTGTTTCAGGTTCACTCATATGCACCCATGAGACCTGTTCTCTAATACTCACGAATTCAAGAAGGTAGGGGTTTACACCTGCTGCTTTTATGTTTGCCTTAAAGAGAGGTTCGTGGGTCCTTGGAGTACAGGCAGCAATAACTACCCTGTTTATTTTGTGTTCTTTTATTGATTCCTGCATGGTGGCAAGGGCGTCTACCGAACAGGACCACCTGCCTTCATCGGCAAACTCAACGCCTTTAAGCCCCCTGGCATACTCCACCACCTCTGGCACATTCACGACACCAGCTATGTTTGAACCGCAATCACAGACAAAAACACCTACCCTGATATCTTCATCGTTCATTGAACGCACCTTTTGTTATTGACTATTGACTATTGACGATTGACTATTGAAAAACGGAACTGCTCAATAATTTCGGGCGATCACAACCGAATTAATGTCTTAAGCGAATGACAACGGTTATATAGCCTTTCGGAGTTTAGGCGTGAGCCTTTTATAAAATCCTTACGGCCCGCCCTCCCCGTCCCGAGACCGGGACGGGATCGGGAGGCGCGACGTCCTGGGACGCAGCTATTATCGCTGCAATATTTACAAAGCTGAAGTTATAAAACATATGCATTGCATCTCAGGTCTGGGCCAGGGATAAATTCCGCCCAAACTTATTAAGAACTTACGTATTAAATGAATTAAGGCAATAAATGAGAAATATTCAATCGTCAATAGTCAATATTCAATCTAAAGGACCGCTTTCATGCTTGCCGCAGTAGCCTGGACGACAGATTCGGAGATATCTATGGGACCGGTAGCACCCCCGCATAAATAAATGCCATCAACCTCTGTTTCAAGTGGGGATATTAACGGGTCCTTCTCTTTAAAATATCCAAATTTATCCAATTCAATCTTCAATACCTTTGCAAGCCTTTTGTTCCTGTCGCTTGGAACGAGTCCCGTGGAAAGTACGAGAAGGTCTACCTCCTCTTTCACAAGTTCACCGGTTTCCAGATTTTCATACCTGATGGTCAGGTTTTTATTCCCGGGATCTTCAACAACATCATACGGCCTGGCTCTCACATACCTGACCCCATTTTCTATTGCCTTCTGGTAAAATCCCCAAAAACCCTTCCCGTATGCCTTCAGATCGTTATAATAAACAGTCGTTTCTACAGATGCATCATGCTCTTTGGTGATAATGGTCTGTTTCGCGGCTACCATACAGCACACCTTTGAGCAGTAAGGCACCCCATGATCCAGACCGCGGCCTGCACATTGAATCCAGCCAATCCTGTGGGCGTGCTCCTTGTCTGACGGCCTGATAATCTGCCCTGCGGTGGGCCCTCCTGCATTCATTAACCTCTCGAACTGGACGTATGTGATTACATTATCAAACACATCATATCCATGCAGCCCGGTAGGTGGCTTAGCATCCATTATGCCTGCCGCAACAATAATGCTTTTCACCTCCAGTTTCAGGTTCTTATTTGACTGCCAGAGACGCACAGCGTCCTTTCCTTCTTTTTGACACGCCAGTACGCACAGTGCGATAGGGCATTCGCGGCATTGACTGCAGTCAACAACACAGCCCCCCACGCATGCGCCCTTTTCACGCATATTGCCGTATCGGCAATCAGGATCAATAACCACCACATTGGGGACTGCTTGAGGAAATGGCATGTAAACAAGTTTCCGCATGCCGTTGATCTTACCGTCCATTTCATCCGGTATGCTGACAGGACAGGCCTCTACACAGGCGCCACAACCGGTACATTTCTCCAGATCGATATATCTTGCCTTTTGCACAAGCTTTACATTGAAGCCGCCGTCTATTTTCTTGACTTTTCTGATCTCAGTATTTGTAAGTGTCTCTATGTTGGGATGATTATCCACTTCATACATCTGGGGGGCTTCTATGCATATGGAACAGTCATTTGTAGGGAAGGTTTTGTCCAGCCTTGCCATCATACCCCCGATACTGGCCGTGTCATCAACCAGATAGACCTTTGTTCCATACTTGGCAGCATTCAAGGCCGCATTGATTCCGGCAATGCCACCACCGATTATCAGTATTGAGTCATTCATAAAATTACTCCGCAATCTTATACAGCGCGGCTACGCCGCTTAAAAATAAAGACCTTGGACAAGATAACCCCGCGTTCCGCGGGGCCCCGACAGCGGGACCCTCCATAGGCGGGTAAATCTACGCTCCGCTTCGACAGGCATGGATAAACATGATTGTTTTCGTGCAAGTCCCCTCAGGCTTATCTATTTGAGTTGAATCCAGAAGGGATGTTTAAAGGAGGTTTTATGTCTCTTAAGCGGCGACGCCGCGTTTCATAAAATCGCGAAACGATTTTATTTCATATTTCTGTAATAATGATGGCGTTTGACTTACAGAGGGCTACACAGGTTCCACATCCCAGACAGTTTTGAGGCCGTGTCGGGTATGCCTTGTGTGACATGTCAAAGACATTAACCGGGCACATCTTTACACACTCCTCGCACCCGTCACATTTATCCGCTTCAATATATACCAGATAGACTTCAAAAGTCTTATATCGTTTTCCCATCCCACTTATCGTCTATCAACTCGGTCAAAACGCCATTGAGTTTTTTAGGATGAATAAAGGCAAACTCGCAATTACGGAAGGGCCTTGCGATTTCCCCGTTTGGAGCCGGTATGAACGGATAATCCTTGGCTTTCAACTCATCAATGGCCTCCCGGGTGTTGTCCACATTAAAGCTGATAAGCATGACACCCTCACCGTTCTTCTCGATAAATTTGGCCACATCCCCATCAGAAGTGGTGGATTCCATCAGCTCAAATCCCACCTCACCTACCCAGTACCTTGCCACGTTTATCTTTTCAGGCTCATCAACATAGGCATCATCCGGCCCTGTTTTCCCCAACATAGGTTCCCAGATCTTTTTGGCCGCCTCCAGGTCTTTGACAGCAATGCATATATGATCTATCTTGTTTACCTTCATGATTATTCCCCTTTTGATTGACGATTTTCTATTGACTATTTAAGAGCATGGAAGATGTCTTTTAATCTTTAATGCTGGATTAACTTCAGATTGCCTATTGACGGTTAAAAATATCTTCCAATCGTCAATAGGCAATAATCAATCGTCAATCCTAGAACGTTACTTTTTCCAAGGGAATTGTGATCGCATGATCAGGGCATACACAACCGCATTCGTTGCAGTCCTCACATATGAACTCCGTGACCACGATCCTGCCATCCTGCACCCTTATTGCCAAATCCGGACACGCCTCAACACATAAAGGCTGGATGTTCCCTCCGCACATCGTACATTTTTCTGTATCTATTTGAGCAGCCATATTTCACTCCTCTATTCTTCTTTGTAAAGTCTGAATAACCATTCTCCCTGTCCTCTGGGGATGGCCTTCAGCATTTCAATTTTTACTTTTATGTTAAGAAAGAAGCTAACATCTTCGAGCATGGTCTGAAAAAGCCTCTCTCTCGTCAAAGCGACTTCTTCCATGGGTACGCCGTACTGTTTAGCGGCGGTTGGCCACGGGCACCTCGTGCATTTCACGAAGATTTCTCCGGGGTTTTCACCCTTTTCAGCAAAGGCAATTCCTCCCTCGGTTATCCATAGACCTGCGAGGGATCTTCCCAGATTCATCATAAAGCCCTCTTCGCCTTTCAACCAATTCAGGCGGGGAAGAAAATCCTTACCCATGTCCTTGCCCATCATTTCAGCAGCCTTCAGGGCTACATCCAGAGGCTTTGCATCAGGCCCGGCAATTTCGAGTGCGACCTCACGCCACCGGTAAAAAGTCTTACAGATTTCTCCCTGGGCATTGTGGAGATTCCGCCATAATTTAGTAATTTCTTTTTCTGCGTTAACTGGCATTTTTCTACCTCCTCCTTAGATCCTGATGCCGATCCGATAGCCGTCATGTACAGCACTGGACAGGTTGCGGGGTACCAGGGCGTCTCCAATGACAAAAAGTTCGACACCTTCTGCCTGGACCACCTTCTTTAAACTGTCGTTTGCTCCCCGATCGGACACAACCACAGTGTCGCATTTGACCGGAAACCGATATCCATCAAAGGTTTTTACAATGATTTCACCGTCATTAATTTCTTCTATATCACAGTCGTTATAGGCCATAATGCCATTCTGCCGGAGATAGATCATGTATCGCCATTTGAAGGATGGGTTTATGTCAAATCCGGCGGTTTTTTCCTTGCCAACGATAGTGACCTTTTTGCCTTTATTGACAAGGTGAAGGGCCACGCCAATGCCAGGTTTTCGGTTCCCCCAGACGACCACGTTTTCACCAACTTCAGCCTTACCAGCCATTACATCCAGTACATTGACCACGTTTTCGCGATCCCCGCCCGGGCCCTGGATCTTTGAATAGACAGGACCTGTGGCCAGAACCACGGTGTCGGGCATCTCTTCCTGGATCAGATCGTCCGTTACCTCGGTGCCGAGATGGAACTCGACACCTGCCATTTCACACATCTTTTTCTGATAGCTGACACAGGTCATCAGTTCTTCATCGCCATAAGGAGCCCGCGATGCCTCCAGGAGGGTGCCTCCAAGCTCCTCCCGCTTGTCATAGACCTGCACTTCGTGCCCCCTTTGGGCCGCCACATAGGCACATTCAAGGCCTGCCGGACCCGCACCAACGATCATAACCTCTTTTTCTTCCTCTGCTTTTTGAGGATAAAAGCTTTCGTCATGTTCGTGCGCGCACAAGGGATTTATGTAGCAGGTCATGGGTGCATCACGGAACAGCCTGGCAAGGCAAAGGTTACACGCCACACAGTGCCTTATCTCGTCTTCTCTTCCCTCTAATACTTTCTTGGGCATTAAGGGATCAGCAATCATTGAGCGGCACATTTCCCAGATATCTAATTCACCATCCCCTATGGCTTTGTCAGGTCTGTCAGGCGTGAACAATCTATAGGCCATCTGGATGGGTATTTTCACATGCTCCTTGGCCCTTTTGGCCAGATGGAGCCAGTTCCCCTGAGGAATGTCCCGGCTGATCACAGGATAGATGGATTCCTGCCACCCAAGGGTACAACTGATGTAATCTGCTCCTGCTTCTTCGGCAATCTTGTAAGTCTCCATGGATTCTTCGGGTGTATTTCCCCGGACATCATCCAGAAGCTCTTCGGAACAGAGACGGATACCCACAGGAATATCAGGGCCGCACACTTCCTTTACCCCCTGGATAATCTCAACCATGGCCTGGCACCTGCCCCTTATGTCGCCGCCATACTCATCCGTTCGCCTGTTTGTATAGCTGGAGAGAAAATTGGAGATCAGGTACCCCACAATGCCTGAAATCTCCATTATGTCAAAACCAGCTTCAACACCTCTTCTCGCGGCATCAACGCTCTGCTGTACCATCTCTTTGACTTCTGCGTTGGTCATCTCATACATAGGCTTAAAGATTCGGAGACGCTGGGGCACAGTGGACGGGCCGTGACCACTATCAACCTCTACCGCGCCGACCCTGCCGCAATCCATCAACTGGAAGCCGGCAACGGCCTTTTCCTCATGAATCGCATCAGCGAGCCTCTTAAGACCGGGGATATACTTGTCATCCCAGCAGGCTGCCTGACCCACATATCCCTGCCCCTTACGGGCTTCATCCATGTATACGCCCTGCATAAAGCACAGACCACCCACTACACCTTCAGCCCGCCTTTTCATATAGGCGACATCGGCATCGGTCACAAAACCATTGAGGTCGTTCAAATTTTCCTCTGTGGCCGCATACTTGATTCGGTTAGGCACGATAAGATTACCTATCTGAATCTGCTTGAACAAATGGGGGTATGCCTTTGCCCCCGGGTATGATGAATAGTCCCATTCAAATAGTAACTTTGCCATCAATCAACCCTCCTTTACGTTTCTCTTGTGAATAAAAAGAGTCTACACATAGCTTTAATGTAGCTTTGATGTAGCTGTCATGTCAACTGCAAAATCCATAATCCCTGTCATTTGAAACAGTTTTTATCCAACGGTTTTAGATTCATTTGCTTTTACTTTGAAGGCATCTACCAACAGATCAAATGTTTCTTCTAAATTCTCGAACAGGGAATAGGACATATCTTTCAAAAGCCACCTTGTCACGTTATGCTCAATTGTTCCAATGAAAATAGCCCTGGCAAAATAAGGGTTGAGGTCCGGTTTCATCTCACCCGAAGCCTTACCCTCATCAAATATGTCAATTAAATTAGAATAGAGGATTTTGACATTGGAATACACTTCTGTGTT
>JAIVXD010000123.1:0-6967 GCA_048636195.1 Anaerolineales bacterium | reverse complement strand
TTTCGATCAATTCATTCTTTTTTTCATCCAGTTTTTTCTGAAGGGCCGCAAATTTCTGTTGCAAACCTTCTCTTATCTTTTGGAATGATTTTGATTGTCCCTGGAACTTTTCTATGTCCACCACGCCAAATTTATTACCACCTGCGCAAAATGCCTGGGACTGAAAACCAAGCATCAAAACAACTCCTGCCATCAAAATAAATAATTTTTTCATATTTACCTCCTTTTCTTAGTTAAAATGCTCCTCCCATTCCAAACTCCCATTGGCCTTTTGGTTCGCCTCCCAGGGGATCAAGGTTATAACCATACTCCAACCGAATTGGCCCCATGGGGGAGTACCATCTAATCCCCCCCCCTGCCGCTGTTCTGAGACCAGGGACGGTTAAAGCATTCTCATTTTCTGTATATACATTCCCCGCATCAAAGAAAACAGTTCCAACGACACCAAATTCTTTGGCTAATGGGAATCTATATTCCGCGGTATAGTACATCATCGTTTCGCCGCCGATCCTGTCACCGGTCGCAGGATCTATTGGAGAAATGGCTTCAAATTCAAACCCACGAACCGTTTGGCCCCCGCCGATACGGAATTTCTGATAAACGGGCAGTGCTTCGCCGGGTCTTTTCGCAACGAGGCCCCATGTACCTCTGACCAAAAAAACGGTATCCCAGAAAAGGGGGAAATACCAGCCAGTTTTGGCTATATATTTGTTAAAGCCAATATCTCCACCGAGAAACCCGCCCGCATACTCAAAACGCAGCCTGTTATAGGATCCTCTGCTGGTATCCCAGAGCTTGTCCCGGCTATCCCGCGTTATTGCAAAGGTCATACTGCTGGTTATATTTTTGCCCTCCATCTCTTTAATCGCCAACGCGGCATCCTCTGGAACTTCAGAGATGTAAGTATCATCATATTGGTATTTTACCGTTCCTCTGGTAAAATCAACGATAGGTAGTCGGAATCCGAACAGGAGGGCCCCGCCCAGGGCCTCTCTGGTATATTCATCCCACTCACGCTCCCTGCTATAAACGTCAATCCCGCCAGATATGGGCTTATCAAAAAGCCAGGGTTCAACAAAGCTGATATCGAACCTTCTTGATATTCCGCCAATTTTGGCTGAAGCCTTCAACCTCTGACCACGTCCGAAAAGATTGTTCTGGGCTATTTCGAAAATACCGAAGATACTATCTTCCGAGCTGTATCCTGCGCCAATACTGAACTGACCAGTGGACCTCTCCTTGACATTGACATCCAGGACCATCAGGTCTTCTGCACTCCCTTTTTTGGTTTGAATCTGAATGTCTTCGAAAAAGCCAAGGCGCTGGACGTTTCGAGTACTTCGTCTGATGTTCTTGGCACTGAAATAGTCCCCTTCAATGACCTTTATCTCACGCCGGATAACCTTATCCCTTGTTACGGTGTTCCCTGAGATGTTGACCCTCTCAAACCGGACCTTCTGCCTCTTTGAAATAGTGTAGGTAATGTCCATCAAATGAGTCTCACTGTCCTCCCTGGTTATCGGAGTGACCTCTGCATGGGCATAACCTTCGTCAGCATAAATACTCCTCAGTGCCTGGACATCCATACGGACCGTTTCTCGATTAAACGTCTTTTCCTGGCCAATATGAACTTCTTTTAAAAGATCATCGGCCGGCTTTACTAAATCCCCTTCAATGGCAACCTTGCCTACATGATACTGTGGCCCCTCCTTGACCTCTATAATGATAGTGATACCTTTTTCCTTTTCATAGGAAATTTTTGGCTCACCGATTTTCGCCTTAATAAAGCCATTATTATGGTAGAAGGAGGTCATTTTGTGTACATCGAATTCCAGTTTCTTCTTATCCAAAACCCCGGATTTTGTGAAATATGACAAGAAACCTTTCTCACTGATCTCCATGACGTCCTGCAGGTCATCATCATCGAATTCCTGATTTCCCACAAATTCTATTTTCGTGATATACACTTTTTCGTTTTCGGTAATCTCGTATCTCACCAGCACCTGATTGTTCGGTATCGGCTCAATCTTCTCCACAATATCTACATTGTAATAACCTTTTTGCCTGTAGTACTCTCTAAGGCGGTTGACACTTTGTTTGATCTCGTTTTGATCCAAAATGGTATAGAGTTTTATCCCCAATTCCTCTTCAAGCTTTTCCTCTTTCACTTTCTTGTTTCCCTGAATCACAATTTTTCCAATGGATGGCTTTTCAGTCACATGCAGGGTCACTGTCATCCCTGTCGGCCCTTCTTCTGTTTCTATCTTGACATCCTTGAAAAATCCCATCTTGTATACGGCACGAAGGTCCTTATCAAGCCGCTCATAGTCCAGCCTATCACCTTTTGTGGTTCTAATTACAGCCAAAATGGCCTCTTTTTCTATGCGCTGATTACCGTTAACATCGATCGATTCCACCTGGACAACCCCAACGATTTGGTTATCAATATTCAAGGCAATCCGTTCAACCGTTTCTTTTAAGGCTTCAACATCCTCTGCCACCATAAAGAGAGAAGAAGGATCTCGCTTTTCCGACACATCAACCACCTTCAGATCGATACTCACCTTCTTTCCTATCTGAGTAAGGCTTCCTGCGATGATCCAATCAGCCTTTAAGTCCTCTCCCACTTCAACCAGTGTCCTCATGTCAAGAATGGGTAAAAAGGCGAGGGGGTGTTCATTCACTGCCTCGGGGCTGATTATTTTAAATCCTCTCTTTTCAAGGCCGAGGGTAAGCATTTTTTGCAACCCACGTGTAAGGTGATCAAATGATTTCGGGGCATAAACCCTGAATGGCATAACAGCGACCTTCCCCCTCTCTTCAGCCTTAACCATTTTGGGTTTCAGAGGGCCGCACAGGGCAAGACACAGCAATATCGGGATCCAAATCCATCTCGACATTACTCCCCGGATGGATGCGAATCCCGCTGGCCCTTGACTGGTTCTACCGAATGAGCCCATCAACTATTTCCATCCGCGTTGACATCTTTTTTGCCAATCTTTCATTATGGGTGGCAATAACCATTGCAATACTCTCATCTCTGTTGAGCCTGAGGAGGAGGTCGGCAACCTCCTGACCGGTTGACCAGTCAAGGTTTCCAGTGGGCTCATCTGCCAGTAGCAATTTGGGGTGCATCACCAATGCCCGTGCAATGGCCACCCGTTGCTGTTCGCCTCCAGACAGCTCGCCAGCCCTGTGATTCAAGCGTTTTTCAAGGCCCACCTTCTCCAGGACTTCCCTTGCCATTTCACTCGCCCGTTTTTTGGAGTAGCGGGCAATCAAGGCCGGCATCATGGCATTCTCCAGGGCGTTAAATTCCGGTAAAAGGTGATGGAACTGAAAAACAAATCCGATTTCTGCGTTCCTCAAGCTGGATAGGGCCCCTGCATCCATTTCGTAAACATTACGATCCCTGAATTTAACCACGCCCTCTGTGGGGGGGTCAAGACTCCCCATGATATTGAGAAGCGTTGACTTCCCAACTCCGGAAGCCCCCATAATAGCCACACTGTGACCTGCATTCACCACTAAGTCTATGCCCTTTAAAATCCTAATCACATTACCGAGATGGGTGAAGGACTTATGTATGTTTTCAAGTGTTAGCATCTACAGGCCCCAAGCGAACGGTATTGAAAGATGAACGTCCAACATCGAACATCGAACGTCCAACATCGAATGAAAAACAAACATCCAACCACGCCAAGGCGTGGTTTCTTTTCAGCCGTTTTGATACTCGTAACGTAAATCTTAATTAATTCTTCTGTTTCCTATAAAATATCATTTAGTAGTTCAGGTTTTAAACTCTGTTTCTTTATGGTTTTCCATTCAATATTCGATGTTGGACGTTCGATGTTCGATGTTCACTTTTTTCATTCCCTCCCAGGCAAAAACAACTTAGTGCTTATGCTCTACTCATATCTAATGGCCTCAACCGGATTCAACTTCGATGCATGCCACGACGGGTAAATAGTCGCCAGAAAGGATATGACCACCGCAGAGAGGGAAACAAGACACACATCCCAAAATTCAACCCGGACAGGAAGCGTGGTGATATAATAAACGTCTGAGGGCAAGCTGATAAATTTGTACCTGGCCAGCAAATGGCAAATGCCCAAACCGGAGGCAAGACCTGCCAATGTGCCAGCCAGGCCCACGAGCAAACCCTGAACCATAAAAATAGTCATAATGCTCTTTGCAGAAGCGCCCATGGCTCTCAGGATAGCAACATCTCTTGTCTTTTCCATGACCACCATTACCAGCGTGCTGATAATGTTCAGGGCACCAACCAGTACGATCATGGTCAAAATGACAAACATGGCAAATTTTTCCAGCTTAAGCGCGGAAAAGAGGCTTCTATTCATCACCTTCCAATCCTTGGTCCAGTACGGGTTGCCTAATGCATTTTGAATTTTTATTCCAACCTTGTCTGACTTGTATACGTCTTTGACCCTGACCTCCAGGCCGCTCACCCGATCTCCAAATCCCAGAAATGCCTGGGCCTCTTTGAGGGAGACAAACACCATGGAGGCATCATACTCATACATACCGGAATCAAAGACGGCCGTAACCTTGTATTTTTGTGAGTTAGGGACCCTGCCCATTGGCGTCAATTTCCCTTCAGGTGAAATCATATTCAGAACATCGCCAGGGTAAGCGCCCAATTGTTTTGAAAGTTCATTGCCGATAATAACGGTGGGCAGTCCGTCCCAACTGCTTTCTAAAGATGATAATGAACCATCTTTTATCATACGCTCAATGCTCAAAACATTGCCCGCTGTTTGCGGGTGGATCCCCCTCAGAATCGCACCCGATACATTTCCTGACCTATTGACCATAACCTGACTATGTATAAAGGGAGTTGTCGCAACCGCGCCTTCCACCTGGCCGACCCTTCCAGCAACTCTCTTGTAATCGTTGAAAGCACCCTTATAGCTCAACACGAGGAGGTGTGATTTGACCCCCAGAATTTTAGACATTAAATCCGCTCTAAAGCCGTTCATCACAGATAGAACAACCACTAAGGCCATCACACCAATCATGACCCCCAGCACTGAAATCACCGTAATTACAGATATGAAGGCCTGCTTGCGCTTGGCCCTCAGGTATCTTATACTAAGAAATAGCTCGAAAAACATGCGCAAACAAAACCTACTTTGATCTCATCTGGGGGAACAGAATAACGTCTCTAATGGAAGGAGAGTCGGTTAGTAACATTACGACCCTGTCAATTCCAATGCCTTCGCCTGCTGTGGGCGGCATCCCATATTCCAGGGCCCTTAGATAATCCTCGTCCATGAACAGAGCCTCTTCGTCACCTGCTTCCCGAAGGGCCACCTGGTTCTCGAATCTTCCCCGCTGGTCCACAGGGTCGTTTAATTCGGTGAACGCATTTGCTATCTCCCTGCCTCCGATAAAAAGCTCGAAACGATCAGTGATATTCGGATTTTCATCATTTCGCCGGGAAAGTGGTGACACTTCAGTAGGGTAACCAATGATAAAGGTAGGCCTCATCAGCTTTGGTTCCACCAGGTGGTCAAAAATCTTTGTAAGTATCTGCCCATGACCGTCTCTTTCGGCCAGGTTTATTTGGCATTCCAAAGCAAAATCCGCAGCGGATTTCTTGTCGTTCAAAACCGCTTCTTTCACACCTCCTATATCCTTTAAGGCGTCGAACAACGTTATCCTGGGCCAGGGTGGAGTGAAGTCAATGGTCTCCCCTTGATATTCAATAATGCTTCCACCACAAACTATCTGGAGTACCTCGGTGAAGAGTGCCTCGTTTAACTCCATAAGATCTTCATAGGTGGCGTAGGCCATGTAGAATTCCAGCATGGTGAACTCGGGATTGTGCTTTATGGAGATACCTTCATTCCTGAAATTCCGGTTGATTTCAAAGACCCTTTCCAGCCCGCCAACCACCAGCCTCTTGAGGTACAATTCAGGGGCTACTCTCAAATAGAGATCCATTCCAAGGGCATTATGGTATGTCTTAAAGGGCTTGGCCGTTGCCCCGCCCGGAATGGGTTGCATCATGGGCGTTTCTACTTCCAGAAAATCTTTCTTGACAAAAAAGTCCCTGATGGTCTGGATGATACGGCTTCGCATGACAAAAACGTCCTTGACTTGCCGGTTAACAATCAGGTCCACATACCGTTGTCGATATCTTGTCTCCACGTCGGTTAAACCGTGCCATTTTTCAGGCAATGGTCTCAATGACTTTGTAACCAGCGTAAGATCCTCAGCCAGAATGGTTAGTTCACCGGTTCTGGTTCTAAAAAATGTACCCTTTATCCCAATAAAATCGCCGATATCCATCAATTTGAAGGTCTCGAATTTCGCTTCGCTTACCCTGTCCTTCCTGATGTATGACTGGATGCGACCCGTTCTGCCCTGAATATGAATAAAGGAGGCCTTTCCAAAATTCCGCAAAGCCACAATTCTTCCGGCCATGGAATATGTCTTGCTCTCCCTCTCTAAGGCCTCTGCGTCCATGTGTCCGAAGTTTTTTACCGCTTCAGATATCGTAATATCGGTGTGACAGCCGGCAGGGTAAAGATTGACCCCCAGATCCTTTAATTTCTTGGCCTTATTGGCCCTTTCTTCTATAACTTGGCTGATTTTCTCCATAATTTAACCAAACCTGTTTTTATGAGGATTTTTCTTAAAGCAGAAATTTTTTAAGCAGATCAAATTAGATGCATCTTTTTAATTTAATGAACTTTTGTAGTCAAGTTAAAAGAAATTTCTTAGGTTTTCACACACTTATTCATATGAGTTCTCCGCAGGGCTACCTTTTTTTTCGCCAACTCTGCCCATATAAGCCGTATACTATTTTTTTTGAAAAAGCTTGAAATTAGTGTTATATGGTAATTACTCAGGTTGTCAGGTTCACAGTTCAGGGTTCAGCGCCGCCTCTGGCCACCGAAGTTGCCAGTTTGATCGAAAAAGTGACGCTGGCCTTGCGGAG